>CANQKK010000131.1 GCA_947624475.1 uncultured Bacilli bacterium | reverse complement strand
CCCTGACATACGGCTCACTGCCCTCTTCTGCCGCGGCGACAAACATGATCGGTCCGTCAAACTCCCGGGCAAATAACGTGCCCGCGGACTCTGGCCCATAATTGGCATAATATACGCAAACCGCATCACACTCGGCCTTCGTGATCTCCCGCATGGCTCGCTTGATGTTCGCTTCATTATCCGTTATGCAAACAGAGCACTCATAGATCCCCTCTTCGCCATATTTCTCCTTATACGCCTGCATAAGGTTCCGACGGTTTTCTATGGCGATCTCCGAGGGCATCCAATCCGTACTGCCGACTATGACGCCCAATTTGACGTCGGGTAGATTCTTCATGTCCGGTCTCCCTTCACAAATCACATATTGACGCCTTATATGTATCTTATTTTTCCACCGGTCTCGGCCTGAACTGATAGAATATCTCCGGGATGATGATCGTATTATCCATCTCGGCCACCAGCTTGCCGTCAACGCTCGCCGCCACGTGGCCCTTGCACAGACCGCGCTTGAAGGAGAACACCTGCGCGTCGATGTCCAGCCGGTCGCCGGGATGTACCTCCTCATGGAACGTCACGTTGACCTTATAGCCATGCGCGACCTTCCCCTCCATGCCGTCGCAGGTCGTAATCGCCACCGTCAGCATCTGGCTCATGGCCTCCACCTGCAGGCAGCCGGGCATATTGGGGTTGCCGGGAAAGTGCACAGGAAAATACCACTCATCATTCGTCAGGTTCTTATAGCCCTTTGCGTATTTTCCAGGCATGACCTCCGTCACGCGGTCGATCATCAAAAACGGATACCGGTTGGGCTGAAAGCTTTGCAGTTCCTGCGCGTTCAAAGAAAATGCTTTGACCTCTTCACTCATCTTGATCACCTTTTGGCCGCAGATCATCCGCACGGTAAAACAAATCCGCACAGACGGACGGCCGCCTTTCATAATAATTTTGTGCCGGGGAATGGGTACGCACAGCGCTGCCATACCGCAGCGCCTTGGCTCGCTCGACTCTTCCGCGGATCAAGAGCTGTCCGCGGTCTTTGATCACTCCATCAGTTCCAGCAGGTCAGCCACGGTCTTGCACCGCTTCAGCTCGCCGGCGCTGACCTCCCGGTCAAACTCGTCGTCCAACAGCACGATGAAGTTGATGGACGCCAGCGAATCCCACTTCACGATGTCTTTCAGCTCCATGTCCTCGGACAGCTCATCGGCCTCCACGCCCATCGCGTCCGCCAGCATCTCCAGTTTCTTTTCGTCCGTCATTGTTCTTACCTCCAAAAATTAATTTATTATTTTCGTTGTCATATCACGGCACGGCCACCGTGCGGTCGTTGTCGTCGTCGTAATAGTTCCTGGTAAAGAGCATGTCTACCGGCGCCTCTCTGGGCAGATACATATCCACCACGCCCCAGGAAAGGCCCACACCGAACCCGGAGCCAAGGATGTGCATCTCGCTGTCCCTCTGCTTATCCTCCAGGTGGATGGCGATGGCCACCGGCACAGACGCCGCGCCGGTATTTCCGAACCTGGTGAGCGACATTGGCACCTTTTCCGCCGGCAGCCGACACCACTTGATGATCCGGCCGATGACCTTCTCGTTGGCCTGGTAGAAGGCATACAGGTCCACGTCGTTCCCCTGGATCCCGTAATGCTCCATGAACTCCAGGATCGTCTTCGGCACCTCCCGGATGGAGAAGGCGAACACGTCCACGCCGGAGGTCACTGTGTACCTGTCCTCCCCGTCAGGATGCCGGGCGCCCCCGCTGCGGGCATAGATATTCTTGAACTTATCGCCGTCCGTACGCAGCAGATAGCGGATCGGGTGCGGGCAGCACTCGTCCCATTCCAGCGCCGTGGCGGTACCGGCGTCGCCGTACAGCAGGTCCGCCGAAGAGTCCGGGTCTGTCGTCTTGCTGACGTTCTCGCCGCACAGGACCAGCGCACGCTTTATCTCACCTGTCTGCATGAGCGAGCCAGCCGTCGCCAGGCCGTAGACGAAGGCGGAGCAGCCCAGGCGGATGTCCTCCGCGATGCAGTCCACGGATAGCCCAAGCCGGTGCTGGATAACACCGGATGTCGCCGGCTCCGTATAGTCAAACGAGGTGGAGACATAGACGAGCGCTCCCACGCTCTCCCGTTCCCAGCCCAGCTTTTTCAGCAGCGCCTCCGCCGCCTCATAGCACAGGTCGGAGGCGAGCTGCTCCTTCAGCACGCGGCTGGTGGAGACCACGCCGGTCTCGTCCGCGAGACGCTGAAGGTCCTCAGCGGCGAACCGGTCCGTATGCTGTAGCGTCGGGACCCTGTTATCCGGGATCGCGCAGCTGATACCGCAGACCCGCACATGTTCTATCGTTCCGAATGGCATATTCTGTCCTCCTTTTGATGACTTCCTCTGTCAGAACTGTTGGTAAATGAACGCCGCCGCGTTGTATCCCGGTCCATACATCCCGAAGATGATGACGGCAAATATCCCCGCCATGTACACGGCCCAGCGGACCACGATATTTGTCTGTCCGATCCTGTCCCGGATCACGCAACGCTCCTGAAGGATATCCACCACGATCAAAAACAGGATGCACAGCACGCCCAGGTTGAAATTGGCCTTGTTCAGTCCGTAGTTGTAAAGCGTTCCGTCCCAGAGCACCCAGGGATTGAACTGGGAAAAAGTGTTCTTGACCGACGCGATCACATCTTGCATGGTCTTGGGCGTGAACGTCACATAGCTGATTGCATAGATCGTGAACGTCCGGACCGTCTGGAAGCAGCGCCAGCCAACGCCTTCCGTATGGATATGCAGCCGTTCCGGCATGGCCGCCAGCTTGTCCTCGAACGCGGTGGAGAAGACGAACAGCACCGTCCAGTACAACGCGTGCACCACATACCGCATCCCCACGTCATGCCACAAACCGATGACCAGGAACACACAGGCCGTCGGGACGATGCTCATGATGGCCTTCGTGACCTCAGCACTGAGTTTTTTCTTGATCTTCTTCCGGAATTTACTGAGAGGCGCGGAGGTGAGCAGCGGCATATACACATAATCCTTCAACCAGTTGAACAGGCTGATGTGCCACCGGCGCCAGAACTCCGCCACCGTCCGGGACAGGAACGGCTG
>CANQKK010000130.1 GCA_947624475.1 uncultured Bacilli bacterium | reverse complement strand
CCACATAAAGCCCGGCATCTGTAAGCACATAGTCTGGTGCAAGGGTGCTTGAGAAATCATAGGAATTTCCATAGTAGTGAAGCCAAGCATTGTTTGTTGCAGAGAGGTCAAGCAAATAGTTGATTGGTAAGTAAGATTGGATGTCACTGTCTTTTGAATAGTTGAGCATTGCACTTAAAAGTGAAGAGATTTGTTGGGAATTTTCAGTCGTCATGCCATAATAAGAGGCCTCAACAATTGGGAAAAATCTGTAATAAGCATAGGTTTGTGCACCGCTGTCCTTTTCTTTCCAAGAAAATGCAATGGATTGATTTGTGGTGTGATTTTCCACTTTTTGCCCAATTTGATAGTTGGCGGAATTTGTGATTTGCACAACGTTGCGGGCGGAAATGTCTTCAATTTTTTGGGTGTCAATGGTAAACATTTGTTCTCTGAAAAATCCCGTCTTAGAACTTATTGAAATGTTGCTGGAAGTCATTTCGTTTGAGTAATATAATCTCACCGTGTAATATGCATCCTCTGTCAAAACAACCCCTTCTTCTGCGGACAAAAGTTCTTCTTTGGGTTTTACAGAGAGTTCATCGAAGGTTATTCCGTTTTCAGAGCCAAAGTCGGATTTGTATGTCTTATTTTTGAAATCATATGCATAAATCCTGATTATGACATCTTTGTTGTATGGTGTAAGTTTTGTTGTGTCCACAATTTTAACATTGCGATTTACAAAAGTGTCAGAATAGACATCTTGTCCTTCAACGGTTTCAATGGAAATTGAAGGTAAATCTTTTTTAATTTGGAAATAGAAAACCTGATAGAACACTTGTGTTGTGTCAAGCGATTGAACGGAGGAATAATAATTTTGGTAGGTGTATGCAATAATGTATATATATGTTCCGGCCGTGCTTTCAGTTCGACCTGTGAAAGTATTTCTGTAAAGTTTTTGATTCTGAAGGTTAAGTTCATTTGATTGTTCTGTGTAAGCACTTGAAACTTTGGTTGTCGAATAGATGAAACTCTGAATATTTGCTAGGTTGGAATTTGAAGACATTGTGATTGGAGTTTGATTAGTCACAACAGGTTGAAGTTGTTTTTCGTTTATGTATTTCAAAACATTTTGGATTACAAATGTTGTGTTTCCATTTTCTTGGCTGTATTTTTGATCTGAATTTAAGAATTCGCTTGTGATGTCTGCACTTTGAGTGAATTTGTCGTTTTCAAAATCATATGACTTAAGTTCTTTTGTGCTTCGCAAATAGTTGTCTGTCTCAGAACTTAAATCAGTGTAGTTGGCTTGATAACCATACATAAACACGCAAATATGTTGTGTTGTCTCTGACATTGCTTCAAGTGAATATTTGTGTGTGGTTTCATTCTCGTCTGTCACAAGGCAGATGTCAGAAAAAGTAAGTGTGTAATCTCCAAGATCTGTGAAAAAAACTCTGCACTTGTCATTTTCTTTTTTTGTGTGAACAATTGGGTCTCCCTTCAAAACAAAAGATTGTGTGTCAATGTCATACAGAATTTGACATGAAACTGAATCACCCGACAATTTTTTTTCTATGGACATTTCATATCGTGTTGGGTCGTATTCTATGTATGGAATTTTGTTTGATTCGTTTGCATCAATGTTTTTTGAAGAATAGTTGCTGTATAAATAATAGGCGTCTGTTGCATTTGCTTGTGAAAATTCAACAACATGGTCAAAAGATTGATTTTCCACTTTTGGTCGATTGTCGGTGAAATAGTTGCTTCTGTCAACAACAAAGAAACTGTAAGACAAATCCTCAATTTTTTCAGAGAATTGAGTCTCTTCCATTGAAGATCCACCATCAGTGCAGGTGTATAGAACAAACTTCAGTTTCAGGTTGTAAACTCCCTCAACAATTTTTCCGTCTTCATCTGCAAGAGGGAAAATGTTTTTTGATGAAACATCGTCGTTCTTTGTGAAACTCATTGAAAATGCATCCAAAGTGGCATGTGTCCCACTTGAACTTGATGAAGACGTGTGACTTGGAAAGTAATGATTTGTTTCCTCAACAAAATCATACTTGCTGCTGTCAAAGTCAACTTTTATGCCGTTTCGATAAAGTTCAACTGATTCAATGTGATAAAACATAAAAACTGATTTGTTGTCAGGATCAGGATAATATACATATTTGTAAATTTCTTGTTCTGGAGAGGAATTATCATTTCTTTTGAGAGAGAGAGTCAACAAAGAGGAGTTACCCCTTTCTTCAAAATAGGCAAAAATGTCGGAAGAGATAAGCCCGTTTGAATATTCTTCTGTTTTGTCTGAACTTTTAATATATTCTTTGGCAGAAAAATAGGATGGCAATTCGTCGTTTGGCATTGCTTCGCTCTGTGTGTTTTCAGCCAAAGCATATGATATGTCTGTATCTTGCCAAAGAGCAAAAACTCCTGCACCCAAGAAGCAAATTGCCAGAAGTATGAAGATAAGATTTTTGAATATGTAACGTTTGTTTATCATAATCCACTCTCCCAATTAGTGTTATTTTATCACAAAGTAAAATTATTTCAAAATATTTTAAGTATATTTTATTATATATATTATAAATAAAATAATACGGCTGTTTTAAAATTTATAAACTTCCTAAAAATATAAAAAATAATTAAAAATATTAGAAAAAACAAGCAAAAAACGTATTTTTTTAATAAATATAAAAATTTTTATGCATTTCTTCATGCAATTTTATGGAATATGCAGCATTCAAAGGAATTTCACTGTTTTTTAATAAAAAAAGAGAAAAAATATAAAATTTTTATATATTTTTAATAAAAAATAAATATTTTTTAATTATTTTTTATTTTTTTTACATCATATCATTATGAGAGATTTTTCAACGATTAAGTCATTTTTAAAGGATTTGTTGCTTTACTTAAGCGCTTTTGTGCCTATGTATTTCTTGGTGCTTGTTAAACTGGTGGTTGAGATTTTAAATCACAACCTTTCATTCAACATTCTCAACACAATCAACTTAATCACTCTTTTAATTGTCATTGGTGCAGGAGTGGGAGGACTGTTTTGGAATGTTTGGTTTTCTGACGAGAAGTCAGTTAAGGTTGCAATACTCTCCAAACGAAATATAACTGATCAACACTTTTTGGGGTATTTTTCTCTTTTTGTATTTTTTGCATTGCCATTAGATCTCTCTTATGTCAGCGTCTATTGTGTCTATCTTCTTGTATTGGTGTTTATTGGCATTGTCTATATCAACAATTCGCTTTATTACATCAATCCGCTTCTTAATATTTTGGGATACAACTTCTATGACATAACCTACAGAGTGGAAGGTCAAGAAGAACAGCAAAGTGCCAAAATATTTTATAAGGGAAACCTTGTGGCTGAAGGACGTGTTTATTGGATCAAGGTTAAAAACAATAACTTTGCCTTTGTGGACAAAAAACATAAAATTTTGGAGAAAGATGAGAAATTTTATAAAAATTAAAGAAAAAACTTGCTTTCAAAATTGTTTTCCGGAGGCTTCCAAAGTTGATGTATTTAGACAATGCTTTGATGCGTTGAACAATCGCTTTACGCAGTGAAAGTGTTTGAAAAAACATTATACAGATTGTGAAGCATAAATGAGGAAGTGTTAATGAAATTTAAGGCGACAAGGGTTTGTTTAAAAGTGATAAATTGATATAAAGTCGATGTCAGGGCGATTTGATGGGACAAAAAGTATTAATTACAGGGGAAATGTGTAAATTTTTGTTAAAATGAAAAAGTAGTTATCTATTCGTATATAAATAATATTTATTATATATATTAACATATAATAATAGATTTGGAGGGGAATTATGGTGAACAATTTTGCACACAAAGGCTGGATTTTGGCAATTGTATGTTTCTTTTTGGGAGGGCTTGGCATTCATCGCTTTGTTGTTGGAAAAGTTGGCACAGGCATAATTTGGCTTTGCACCATGGGCGTTTTTGGAATTGGAGCTTTGGTGGACTTTATTATGATTTTTTGCAGTGCATTCACAGATGCAGAAGGCAACGAGATAAGTTTTACATAAAATTTTCTTCAAAGTTTTTTTGGTTAATTATGGTAAAAAAACAAAAAGAGTTTTAAATTATTAGATAAAATAGAAAAAATTTTTTTGAAATTATAAGGCGTTTTATGGTGATTTTTGCAAACACACGGCGAGATGCCTTGGGGTCTAATTGTGATCGGGGAAAAGTTATAAAAAAAATTCAAAAATTTTTATTTTTTTTGAAAAAAGTGTTGACAAAGATTTTTTGATTGTGTTAGAATACGAATGCTGACATCTTAAAAGAGGGTTGATGAATCAACTGTCAGCGAAGTTCTTTGACAACTACATATTTTGAAGATAAAGTCAAATATTATTACGAGTTTAAAACTTTTTAAACGTAATACGATATTTGCATACTTTAAAGAAGTCGAAAAAAGAGTTGATTCTAAAAATTTTAGAACAACAGCGAAAATGCTAAGAATCCAAATCAATATGATTAAGCTACAAAGAGCATATAGGGGATGCCTTGGCACTAGGCGCCGATGAAGGACGTGATAAGCTGCGATAAG
>CANQKK010000129.1 GCA_947624475.1 uncultured Bacilli bacterium | reverse complement strand
GTATAGGGCACACCCCCGAAGGAGGTGGCCTGCTGCTCCTTGAAGAACTTCCACAGCTCCCGCTGCATGAGCCCCTTGTCCGTGACCAGCAGCGTGGCCCCTACCAGAAGGTGGGTGTTGATGATGGACAGACCGTAGGTGTAGTTCATGGGCAGGGTCGTGATGGGCCGCTCGGTCTCGTCCAGCTCCAGATACTGGACGATGGATTTGGCGTTGGCCAGGATGTTGGCATAGCTCTGCCGGACGAATTTCGGACTGCCGGTAGAGCCGGAGGTGGTGAGCAGAAGCCCCAGTTCCGGGAAGAGGGGATATTCCACGGGATAGCCGGTCCGAAGCAGGCTGTAGCCGTAAACGCCGTAGACGCTCTCCATCCCGCCAAAGGAATCCGCCTGTTCCGCCGGGGCCCATATGTATTTGGGCTGATAGGCCGCCAGAAGATCGTCCAGCAGCGCCCGCTCCAGATGGGCGTTGAGCAGCACCGGCACGATCCCGGCGTTCATGAAGGACACGTATCCGGTCACCGACCCGACCGTATTCGTGCACAGGCAGAACACCAGGCACCGGCCGCCGGCCGCGGAGGAGATGCGCTCCCCCTCCGCGGCCAGGTCAGCGTAGGTCACGGTCCTGCCATACTCGTCGATCATGGCGGCTTTGTCATGGTATTTTTCAAGATCCCAAAGCATTGGCATATCGTTTTCCTCTTCTTTCGGGGTCTCAGAACTCGATCCCGTAGTTTTTCGTCAGGAGCTCTATTCCCTTTTCGTAAGAGTTGAAGTCGATGATGTCGTCGGTCTCCATCATGATATCGAAGTTGTCCTCCAGCTCGGCGATCAGACCCATGTGGCCCACGGAATCCCAGGCCGGGATGTCCTGATATTTCAGGGTCTTGGCCGTGGCCTCGTCCACGTCAAAGGTCTCTTTGAAGATGTTCAGGTATTTTTCTGCGTTCGTCATGTTGATGTCCTCCAAAAATGTTATTTACATATAAGATCGGACTCGCTGATAACGGTGTCCGCCTCTATGTCCAAATAATTTGTTTTTCGCACAGCCCAAAGCTGTGAAGGCAACGCGGGCCCTATGCCATCTGCCCAAAGGCCGCCTCGATGTCCGCTGCGATCTGTTCGCCGGTCAGGCCGCACTGTTCAAGCAGGTACTGATAGCTTCCCGCGTGCGGAAAACAGTCTTTGATCCCAAGCATCAGCTGTGCAGGTTTATTCCTCTTTGCCGCCAGATGCTCTGCCACCGCGCTTCCCAGGCCGCCGACAATGCTCGCCTCTTCCACCGTCACGATCAGTTTTTTGTCCAGCTGTGCGTCTACGCACGCGCTGTCCAGCGGCTTGATCGTGTGCATATCGATCACCGCCGCATCGATCCCCTTTTGTGCCAGGATCTCCGCCGCCGCTTTTCCGTAATACACCATGGTCCCTGTGGCGATTATGCTGATATCCTTTCCTTCGCGGACCTGAATGGCCTTCCCGATCTGAAAATCGATATCTCCCTCGTATACGATCGGGAGCCCCGGTCCGCCTGTCAGTCTCAGATACGCCGGTTTTTTATAGTCGCACAAGGCCTCGACAGTCTTGACGATCTCGACCCCGTCCGCGGGATCGATAACAGTCATACCGGGTATCGCCCTCATGACCGCGCCATCCTCAATGCCAAAATGCGAGTTGCCAAGCTGGGCCATGATAAGGCCGCTGCCAAGACCGACCGTCTTGATATTCAGCTGCATATAGCCCATATTCATCCTGACCTGCTCACAGGCGCGCATAGTGACGAACGGCGAAAAAGACGTGGCAAAGACATTCGTACCGTCTTTGGCCATTCCGGCGGCAAGGCCGATCATGTTCTGTTCGGCTATGCCTGCATTGATAAAGCGGTCCGGGAACTCCTCCCGAAATCTCACAAGGCCCGAAGACTGCGCCAGGTCAGCGGACATCACATAGAAGTCGTCCCGCTCCTTTGCCGCCTCCAGGATCGCCTGTCCCAGGGTCGCTCTTGCCCCCAACCGGGACCACAACCTTGCCTTACTACGGTTGATCTCTATCATCGTGCCGCCTCCACTTCTGCAAGCGCAGCTTCAAACTGATCCTTCGTCAGACGGCCGTGATGCCAGTCGTTGTTATTCTCCATAAAGCTGACGCCCTTGCCCTTTACCGTATTTCCAACGATCGCCTTGGGCCTGCCGGGCACATGGGGCTCCATAAACGCGTCATAGACCTGTCCGATATCGTTGCCGTCGATCTCAATCACCTGGAAGCCAAGCGCTTTCAGCATGCCTGCGTATTTGTCCGACACATTCATAACGTTCTCGCTGCAACCGTCGCTCTGCATGTGGTTATTGTCCAGGAACAGCGTAAAGTTGTCCAACCCAAAGTTCACCGCGGACATGCACGCCTCCCAGACAGACCCCTCATTGCTCTCGCCGTTCCCGCACAGCACATAGGTCTGGAAGCTATATCCCTTCTTTTTGGCTGCCAAAGCAAGCCCTGCCGCCATAGAGATGCCCTGTCCCAAGCTGCCGGAGGACGTCTCCAGGCCAAGCTCAGGCTTCATAACAGGATGCGCGATCAGGTCAGAGCCATCCTGCAGAAAAGTATCCAGCAGCTTCTCATCGATGACCCCAAACTCTGCAAGAGCCGCATAGAATCCAAGGACCCCGTGCCCTTTGCTGAGTATGAACTTGTCCCGCGCCGCATACTCGTAGCAGTGCGCGGTATTCATCACCGCACCATACAGCACAGCCGTTGCCTCTATCAAAGACAGGCCCCCGCCCAGATGGGCGCTTCCGCCGCAGCTATACGCCATTTGCAGGCACAGCCTCCTCATATTCTTTGCGTGGGTCTTGAGAGCGGCTGTCGTTTCTGCTCTGTTGTCGATCATTTCACCCCTCCGATCAAACTTTTACGGTCTGCATTTTTCGCCCTTCAGCACGGCATGCCCGATCAGATGCGCTATGCCTGCTCCAAAACGGACCGTTCAATACCACCCCGTCAATGTGGAAAACATATTCTCCCTCTCATATGGGACGCTTTCCGGATGGTTATAGTCTATTTCATCGATGCCGAGCAGCCTGAGGATCGCGGTCAGTTCTTTGCCGTAGTGGCCAAACAGAACGGCACAATGATTGGGATACTGTTTTTCCAGCACCACATTCCTGATAAAGCGCTCCATTTCCGGCACAGCGATGATGCCCTGGCCGCCATATGTATCCATGGCTGCGTCCAAGACCTGCCCTTGGGCCACATAGGCCCTCAGCTTGTTGTCCCGCATCCCCTGGATGCGAAAGATCGTCACAGGCCCCGGGACAACATTTCCCTGGATCGTACCCTTCGCCTGTTCCTCACCGATCAGCTGACGATTGACAAAGTGGTATTCCAGCGTGCTGGACGTCAGTTTGCAGGATGGCGTCACCCCGCAGTGATAGCCCAGGAACAGGTCGCTTTTTTTGTACTTTTTTCCGTTGAATTGCTTGTCTCTGACCTTTGCCTCATACACGTCGTCCGGAATATTGTTGTTGATATTCAGGATCGTGACCACGTCGTTGCTCACGCACTGGCCTATGTACTCCGACACCGCGCCATAGACATCCACTTCACAGGCGACCGGATATCCCTTTCCCGTTAGCCTGCTGTTCACGTAGCAGGGCACAAACCCAAAGCTTACCGGAAATGCCGGCCAGCAGGTCGACGTCAGTGTCACATACTTGCGATTCCCCTTATGATTTCGGATCCAATCGTCCACCGTCAGCTCATATTGCGCCAGGGCCGGAAGGATATCCGGCGTCCTGACCTCTCCGAGCTCCTGCCGCATCGCGGCGACCGTGCCCTCGATCCGCTTGTCTGCCTCATGCTTCTTATACGAATCAAACAGCTCAAGCTCGGAATACTGCCCGATCTCGATCCCCATATCATACAGAAGATGGTCGGGCGCACTGGCCGCAAGGTAGCTGGACGGCCGCGGACTGAAAGAAATGACCTTCAGTTCCCCGACTGCCAACAGCGTTCTGGCGATCGAAAAGAACGTATGGATCATATCCGCACACTCTGCATACGTCCCGA
>CANQKK010000128.1 GCA_947624475.1 uncultured Bacilli bacterium | reverse complement strand
CGAATATGTAAATGCAATGTCTACAACGATAGATGGAGGTTATGTAGTTGTAGGATCATTTACAAGTGACCAAATTCAATTAGGAGGAAATAAGCTAACTAAATCATTAAATTCAAGTGAAGGTGCTCCTGATGGTATGGTAATAAAATATAATAAAGATGCACAAATAGAATGGGTTTCAGCAATTGGAGGAAGAAGTAGCGATGAAATAAATACAGTATTTGGAACAAATGATGGAGGATTTATAGTAGGAGGAAACTTCTCATCAGCTAATGTTAAAGTAAGAGATTATCAATTATTAAATGTAGGAAATTCTGATGGAATGATAATAAAATACAACAGAGAAGGTAAAGTAGATTGGACTACATTAATAGGTGGAAGCGGCAATGATGCTGTAAATTCAGTAGTAGAAACATCAAATGGAAGATTTTTAATAGGAGGATATTTTGAAGGTTCAGAAACTTCAATGGGAAGCTTAAGGTTAACAAGTAATGGAGCTAAAGATGGAATGTTATTAAAACTATCAGCTCAAGTGCCAGTACCTATGGCAGTATTAACAGAAGATGGATTATTAATAAAGAATGAATTAAAAACATTTAATATAACAACAGATGTAGAAGAAATAGATGGAATAAAAGGTGGAAGTATTTCTGGAGAAGATTTACAACCATATGATCAGGTAAAATATGATGGAACAAATACTAAAGAAATAAAAATGACACCAAATAGAGGTTATGAAATAGTTAAAGTAACTGTAAATGGACAAATGGTTAATTTTGAAAAAGATGAGGTAGATGGAAGCTATACATTACCAGAATTTAAAAATATAAATGAAGATAAGCATATAGTAGTAACATTTATGCAAACAAGTGGAAAATTTGTAATACACAAAAGAGACATTACTGATAAGCCAACTGAAGGAAAAAGTTTAAAAACTAACGAAGAAAAAGTTTCACTTGCAGGAGCAAAGTTTAGAATAGAACAAATAGATGATAGGGAAGCAGTACCACAAGAAAAAATACAAAAAATTGTAGCAAGTGGAAAAGAATGTGTAGAAATAGATACACAAACAGATTTAACAGATAAATTAGGAGAAGTAACACATCTAGAAGGTGAACAATATTATTTTACAAAAGATGAAAGTGACGGAAAAATTAGACCAAATAATTCAGGACAAGATTCTTCAGTAGCAAGGTCATATGTAGAAATAGATTTAGAGAATTATGAAGGTAATGCTGCATTAGTTATTAATGCCAGAGTATCTAGCGAATATTATTATGATTTTGGTTATGCAACGATAACGGATAAAACAGAAAATCCAAAAGATTTAAATGGGCTAGTCATGAATATATCAGGAAACGTTGCAGATACAAATTACATATCAGCACTATTAAAAGGAGGTTCAAAATACTACTTACATATAGGTTATTCTAAAGATGAAATAACAGAAGTGGAAAGCGAAGATATAATAGTAATAAATAGTATAAAACTATATGGAGCTAAAAATGAAAAATATTCTTTTGAAGGCGAAAGTCTACCATACACATCAACAAACAAAGGAAAAATGTTAACAGTAGCAAATTCATACATACCAATAGATTTAAGCGAACTTCAAGGAAAATATAACATAATAGTAAATGCAGAAATATCAAGTCAAAGTGGACATGATTATGGATATGCAACAATTTCAACTAGTACAGAAGTTCCAACATATTCAAATAAAATGGGAAGATTTATATATATTTCAGGTGACCAAGAAGCAACAAATTATGCAACAGTTGTAAATGGTGGAACAATGTATTATTTACATATAGGATATTATAAAGATGGAACAGAAGGAGAAGAATTAGAAGATGTATTTAAAATAAATAGCATAGAAATAACTTTAAATGGAAGTGATTTATTAAGAACAGAAGTAACAACTGATGAATTAGGCGATGCTATGACAAATTTACCAATGGGAAGATTTACGATTACAGAAATAGAAGCTCCAGAGGGATATGAGATTTCTGAAAGTCCTACAATAGTGTATACTATGAAAGAAGAAGGCCCAAATGAATTAACAGTATATAATGCAAAAACTCCAAAATTAGTGGTACATCACTATTTAGAAGGAACAGGTGTAGGTGACATAGAACCACAAAGTATAGCAGAAGATGAAGTTTATACAGGAAAATATAAAGAAAGTTATAAAACTGAGCCAAAAAGAGAATTAACAGAATATGAATTATCAAAAGATGAAGATGGAAAATACAGAATACCACAAAATGCTAACGGAACATATCAAAAAGAATTAGAAGAAGTAACATATTATTATACAGTAGCAAAAGTACCATTAGTAGTACATCATTACATAGAAGGAAGCCCAGTGCCAGTACCATTAGCAAGTGGATTAGAAGCTCCAGACGTAACAAGTGAGGGAGAAGAAGGAACAGATTATACAACAGAACCATTAACACCAGAAGAATTAGACGAAAGCTACGAATTAGTAGAAACTCCATATAACAGCACAGGAAAATACGAATATCCAGCAGTAGAAGTAACATACGAATATAAAGTAAAAGAATATGGAATAACAACAAAAGTACAAACACATACAGAAACTGACGAAAATGGAGAAGAAATACAAGTAAGAGGTGGAGAAATTTTAGGAGAAGGACAAACTCCATATGAAACAGTAGAATATAAGAAAAATACAACAAAAGAACTAAAAATAACACCAGACGCAAACTATACAGTAGCAAGCATAACAATAAATGGAACAGAAGTAACAGAAGATGAATATACAATAAATGAAGATGGAAGTATAACATTAGATTCAATAGAAAATGTAACAGAAAATAAAGAAGTTATAGTAACATTCAAAAAGATAGAAACAAGTGTAATAGTACACTATTACATTGAAGAATCTGAAACAAGAGTGCCATCAAAAATACCAGGAGAAGAAATAAAAGACGTACTAAAAAAGGGAAATATAGGAGATATGTATGCAACAAGAGAAGCAGAAAACGTATCACCAAAATATGAATTAGTAAAAGTGCCAGAAAATGCTAGTGGATTAATGACGAAAAATCAAATAGTAGTAATATACTATTACAAACTAAAAGAATT
>CANQKK010000127.1 GCA_947624475.1 uncultured Bacilli bacterium | reverse complement strand
TAGGTTTAGATGTTGCCTACAGTACGAGTGACCCCGATTATAAAGTCTACGATAAAGGTGGCGATAACGCCATTAACGAGGCATACGCTATCGGTGGAGTAGCTTATGGATATACCCCTCTCGATATGGCTGAAGCCTATGCTTGCTTTGCTAACGGTGGATATCATATCGAAACTCACGCCGTAACCAAAATTGAATATCGTAGTACTGGCGAAGTTGTCGAATTTAATCCAGATAAAGAAAAAGTCATGTCAGACTCGACCGCTTACTTAGTAAACAATGTTCTTCAGTATGCTGTCGAAGCCGGATCTAATGGTGGTGCTAGAGTATACGGTTCGACCGTCGCAGCCAAAACCGGAACTTCTAACCTACCTAGTGAATACACTAGTAGTCATGGAATACCTGATGGTGCTGTAAACGATTTGTGGACCGTTGCCTATACTCCAGAATATGCTATTTCATTATGGTATGGTTACGAGCAGGCCGATAGTTCACATTACCTATCCGGTGCTAGTGCTCCAAAAGATGCTGTTATGAGTTCGGTAATGAAGTATATTCCAAAGACCACTAAAACTTGGGAAATGCCATCATCTGTAGTAGCAGTTACAATCGAAAAAGATACATGGCCTGCTCAGTTACCTAGTGAATACACACCAGATGATATGAAATTAACCGAGTACTTTAAAAAAGGTACTCAGCCTACCGAAGCATCACCAAGATATGCTAAATTAAATGCAGTAACTAATCTTCAAAGCACAAAAGTAAGTAATGGTTACAAACTAACATGGGACTGGAAAGTACCAGATGTCTTAAACCAGACATACTTAAATAAATACTTCACTAATTCCGTATATGGAAATCAGTCTAGTACCTACCTAAATGCTAGATTAAACTACAACAAAAATACTCTAGGTGGAAATGGATTTGGAATTTATGAAAAATCATCTTCCGGAAAATTAACTCTAATCGATTTTACTGATAAGACAAATTACACATATAAGCCTAGTAGTGCTGGAAGCGTTCAAATAGTTGTCAAAGCCGAATATAAAAACTTCAAAGCAAATGAAAGTAACGAAACATCGATAACTATTCAAAGTGATGGTAATTATGGTAACAGTATCGAAAACGATGATTCTAATAAAAACAAATTAACACTTACCTTAAATGGAAGTAATAGTACAACCTATACCAAAGGAAGTTATACCGATGATGGAATTAGTGTCAGTTATAATGGAGCAGATATAACAACCAAGGTAACTGACGAAATAACATACTCTCTAAGCGGTCAGACATACACTACTGTAAGTGAACTGGAAGAAGCCGTAAATAATTTAGAAAGTGGTAGTTACACAATTACATATAAATTAACATATAAAGGTGAAACTAAAACTATCAAAAGGTCATTTAAAATAATAGAATAATAATATTAAAACATAATTTATGAAACTTCATAAAATTATGTTTTTTTATTACGTAGTAATTATACCGACATAGTCCCTATCTTAATATCAAATAAAAAATAAAGTGCACCGTTTTTCTATGCACCTATTTTTTAATTACTAGTTTTTCCATAATTACATCATGTCATTTTTCTTATGCTCCACTCCTAATTTTTCTATCAAGAAGTCGACAATTTTACCCAAGCATACCGAGTGCGAGCCCTTAAAGAGAACGACATCGCCACTTCTAATTATCTTCAAAATATCCTCGTGACTATCCGCTTCCGTATCGAAATGAAACACCTTGTCATATCCTTTATCCATCAAATATTTATCCGTATCTTTAGTAGCAATACCCACTGTAATAATTATATCCAAATTATGTTTCAAAAGTTCTTCACCGACAGATGTGTGGATATCTCTACTAAAAGTTCCCGTCTCTAAAATATCTCCGATGACGGCAATTTTTCTCTCTCCTTCTTCCTTATCCAAAATCTCGAGTGAAGACTTTATCGAATCTAAAGAAGCATTATATGAGTCATCTATTATTGTAATTCCATTTTGACGCCTATAATTTAACCTACTTCCCGTAAGCTTAAATTTACTAATTCCTCTTCGTATTTCCTCTGATGATACCCCGCATAATTTTCCCACAATATAAGAAGTAAGACAGTTATAAATAAATGCCGTACTACCAATAGGAGATTCAACTTTATTTCCCTCTATTTCAAACTCTTTCAAATTATCACTGATATTCTTAGCCACATAATCGCTATCACTATCAATTCCAAAAGTAATAACTTCTGCTTTTGCTTTTATCTTATCCAAATTATCTCTAAGTATATCATTATCGCCATTAATAATAAGAGGTCCAGATAGTCCTTCGGTAATTTCTAATTTAGAGAGCAAAATATTCTCCCTCGAACCCAAATTTCCAATATGAGCAGTACCAATATTAGTAATGACACCGATAGAAGGTCTTGCAATATCCGTAAGTAAAGATATCTCTCCCCTATTATTCATACCCATTTCCAAGACCATTGCTTCCTCATCTTTAAGCCTAAGTATTGTAAGAGGAAGTCCAATATGATTATTATTATTTCCCTCCGTTTTAAGAGTCTTATACTTTTCACTAAGCACGGAAGCAATAATTTCCTTAGTCGAAGTCTTGCCGACACTACCAGTAACACCAATTACCAAAATATTATATAAACTCCTCTTATACTTGGCAAGAGCCTGGAGACAAGAGATACTATTTTCCACCATGACAATAGTCCTATCACGATATTTTTCTGGTACTTCATCCCCATTTATATTATCGAGAATACAAGCACTTGCTCCTTTATCAAAAGCATCTATATAGAACTTATTACCATCGAAGTTCTCTCCCTTAATACCGACGTATACATCCCCATCATTTATTGTCCTCGTATCCTTTGAAAAATTACCTAACTCTTGGTTTTCATTTCCATATAAGAGAGTACCACCACATTTTAAAATAATATCTCTAACATATAACATTAATCTATCGTCCCTTCTATTAACATATCAATATTCGATAGTTTCTCATCGATTTCTTTCAAAGATACCTCTTGTCTCTTCACGTTATTTTGACTAATACTACTTTTAATATCATCTTTAGAAATAATCTCTTCTACTCTATAAGAATCTATTATACTATCTTTTATAACATATGACCCATTACTCTGTCTATCCATAATAGGTATCTCTGTCATCTTAATAATCTTATCATATTCTACCGAAACGACACCAATTTGTCTCTTTAAATTCATTATATAACACTTAATTATCTTACTAGGATTACTCTTTATAACTTTCATAAGTAGAATACCCCTTTTAGCTCTCGATGTCTTTTCAAGTTCGGTCATGCGCATTCTCTTACCCGTTCCCTTATCGGTAAGCACTGTAATAAACTCTTCTGTCTCATCGAACAAAATTCCACTTACGACAAAGTCATCTTTTAAGTTAATTCCCTTAACACCAGCAGCTCTAACTCCTACGACGGGAACTTCACTCACATCGTACCATAAGCCATATCCATTCGAAGTTGCAATAAACACATTAGAGGATGAACTATCAGTTACATCTACTACCACATCATCACCCTTTAAATTCATCATCTTAATAGGCTTACTGTACCTTTGAACCTTAAAGTCCTTAAGTAGTGTTCTCTTTATCATACCATTCTTCGTAAAACTAGTAATATATCTTTCGTCATCAAAATTATATACCGCTACTGCTGATACTAACTTCTCACCCTCACTTAGACCTATTACATTACTGATATGTTTTCCTAAGTCTTTCCACTTAGCCTCTGGTATATCATATACCGGCAAATATAAATAGTTACCTAAATTAGTAAATAAAAGTATCACACCTAATGTCGAAATATTATATAATCCAATAATATAATCCTTCTCTTTTAAAAGCGTACTATCATCTCTAGCAGATACATAACTACGAAGTGATACCCTCTTAATATATCCTTCATTGGTAACGACAACGACAACCTCCTCTTTTGGTATCATCATCGTCGTATCAATTTTAACTTCCGGTAATTCATCTTGAATCTCTGTCCTTCGAGGTATAGCATACTCTTTCTTTATCTTTCTAAGATCATCTTTAATTACCGAGTTAAGTTTTTCATGATTAGACAAAATCTCCTCATATAATTTTATTTTCTCTTCCAACTTTTTCATCTCTTCTTCGAGGGCTACGACATCAGTATTAGTAAGACGATATAACTGTAAATTGACAATTGCTTCCGCCTGTTGATTAGTAAACTCGTACTCTTTAACCAAATTAACTATCGCATCAGCCTTATTCTTAGATCTTCTAATCGTCGCAATAACTTCATCCAATATCGATATTGCCTTAACTAGACCTTCCATTATATGATAACTACTTCTCGCAGATTTTAAATCATACTCAGTACCCTTATATACTATTTCTCTCTGATGATCAATATAAGCATCTAGTATTCCAAGAATTCCAAGTTGCATAGGTCTTCTATTTACGATGGCAATTACATTAAAGTTATATGATATCTGTAAGTCAGTGTTCTTATATAAATAATTTAAAATATTATCAGCATCAGCCTCTTTTTTCAAATCGATAGCAATTTGTAATCCCTCTTTATCCGACTCATCTCTAACTTCGAGGATTCCATCTATCTTCTTTTCTAATCTAATTTCATCAATCTTTCTAACTAATTGTGCCTTATTGACATCAAATGGTATCTCTGTAATAATAATCTTATTTTTCTCTATCTTAGCCTTGGCCCTTATAAATACTTTACCTCGTCCACTTTCATAGGCATTTCTAAGACCCGACTGACCAAACATAATACCCCCAGTTGGAAAATCAGGTCCCTTGATATAATTCATAATTGTATCTAGTCTACTGTTAGGATTGTCTATTCTAAATACCGTAGCATCTATTACTTCCCCCAAATTATGAGGCGGTATATTAGTAGCATAACCAGCCGAAATACCAGTAGTACCATTAACTAAAAGATTAGGAAATCTACTAGGTAATACCGTAGGTTCCAGCAATCTATCATCGTAGTTTGGAGCCATGGGAACAATACCATTCTTATCGATATCACGTAGAAGTTCTCCTGCTATTTTCGAAAGTCTTGCCTCCGTATAACGTGCCGCAGCAGGACTATCACCATCGATTGAACCATTATTACCTTGCATTTCAATAAGAGGAGCCTCATTCTTCCATGGCTGACTCATTCTGACAATTGCTTCGTATATACTAGAGTCTCCATGAGGATGA
>CANQKK010000126.1 GCA_947624475.1 uncultured Bacilli bacterium | reverse complement strand
TTACTTATGCTATCAGAGTAAAAGGAGCAAGTACTAATCTAAATGTTAGTACTGCAGATATTGATGTTCAGTTAACATACGATGATGAAACTAGTGGTAGTACTATTTCTAGTACTGGTAATATGCTTCCTATTAGTGATAATGAAGTAACTGGACCAGATGTAACAGATTCTAGAGTAGTAAAAGCAACATTTAATGTAAAAGGAAGTAGTACTAATCCTGATAATACTATCTACGATATATCTTTAAGAAATATTGTTATGCCATGTGTTCTTAGAACTACTGATTTAAAATGGAAATTATATAAAGAAGAACAGGAATTATCAAGTGGTAGTTTCTCACCAACTTTTGATACAATGGCTGAGAATAGATTAGTACTTACTAATACCCAAGAAGATTTAACTTCTAGTACTACTAAATATACTCTTTTAATATGGATAAGTGAATCATGTACAGAAGATGATTTATCTAAATGTGATTCTTCTAAAGATCAAAGTAAATATCTTAATCAAACATTCTCTGGTGATATCAAGTTAGAACTAGCAACTAAGGGTAAGAAAGATTTAGAGAGAGTAACAGGAGATGCAGACTCTTGTACATATACAGCGACAGAAGTTCCTGTATGTAATGATAATATTACATATGATGGAACAGAAAAGACTCTTGCTAATACTAATGATGCCTATACACTTATTAATAACTCAGGACTAAAATCAGGAGAATATGTAGTAACAGCAAAACTAAATAGTAATTATAAATGGAAGAAAGATAACTCAACAAGTGATAAAACAATTAAGTGTAATATAAATAAAAAAGATTTAACTATTACAACATTACCTCAAACAATTACTTATGGAGAAAAGTTATCTAATGATCCAGCAAAAAATGTTCAAGTAGAAGGACTAGCAACTACAGATAGTTTATCTTCAGTAACACTAAATTCTGATATAGTAGATGTTGGAACAGGAGAAATAAGTGTAGGTTCTGTCAAGATAACTAATAATGAAGAAGATGTAACAAGTAATTATACGATAAATAGAAATAATACTGGTAAAATAACAATAGAATGCCTAAATGATGCAACAAATCCAACAGTAGAAGATAAAGATTACACTGGAAAAGAAGTTACAGGAGTATCAGGAGGAAAAAATATAGTCTTATCAGGTGATACTAAAGGAAGATTACCAGGAGAATATACAGCAAGTGCTACACCTAGTAAAAATCATTGTTGGTCTGATAAGAGTACTGAAAAGAAAGAGTATACATGGAATATAACAAAGAATAATAGCACATTAGAAGTAACACCAGATAGTTTAGAAATAGAAAAAGGTAGTACAGGAACAATTAATTATACATATGAAGGTGATGGCAAGGTAACATGTAAGAGTAATGAAGAAGAAACAGCAAAATGCACTGTAAATAAAAATAATACTATTACCGTAACAGGATTAAAAGCAGGTGATGCAAAAATTACAGTTAAAGCAAGTGGAGGAGCAACAAGTAAAGATATAAGTAGAGAAGTAAGTGTAAAAGTAAAGAATGTAAATTATATGATAACTTTAAAAGTTGGAGATGGAGTAAGTAAAATATCTGCAGAAGGTTGGACTAATAATGAAGATGGTACGATATCAAAATTAATAGCGGAAGATTCTACTATAAATTTATCTGATATAAATGCTACTTTAAAGAAAGGCTTTAAGGGAATAAAATGGAGTAAGACAAGTGGAGAAGGTAATGTTAATAATTCTAATTTTACTGTGGGAAAAGGAATAGCTACTCTTACGATAGAAGCATCTGGTTTGAATGCACCGAATCCAAGTATTAAATATTCTTATGATAAGATTTATGCTTCTAGTGATACAATATTAGAAACTACCCAAAGTACAGAGTATGATAACGAAATAGAAGTATATTATACATTTGGATATAGTGATACTTATAATGGAGAATATACTTATGGTAGTCCATCTAAAACGTCAACATATAATGTATCTAAAACTAGTCATTTCGGAGCAAGATATTATAAGGTAAAAGCCTATGCTCAATATAAAAATATTAAATCAGAAGAAGTAACAATGAGTAGTTATAAATCTGTAACATTAAAGTCAGCACAGTTAACTTTTAATGCTACAAGTGGAACATTAAATGGAACTAGTCCTTTATATACAAAGAAGGGAGAAGATAAAGTATTTAATGAAATAACTAACAAAACAATAGGAAACATACCAACTGCAAATAAAGCAGAATATACATTTAATGGTTGGTATACAGAAGAAACAAATGGAAGTAAAGTATTAAATGCAGATGGTAGTTTTACAGATAATGCTGTATCAGGGTATACAACATCTGATAAGAAATGGGATATAATAGAAGATAAAACATTATATGCGCAGTATACAATAAAAAGTTATAATGTAAGTATGAAGGTATCTCCAGAAGATAGCGCAAAAGTAGATCCAACTGCATTAAGTGTAAAATCAGGAGAATCGGCAAATTTTACAGTAAGTCCAAGTACAGGTTATGAAATAGATAAAGTAACATGTAGTAATAATCAAGATGCAACACTTAGTGGTAATAATATAACAGTAAAAAAAGTAACTAGTGAAACATTATGTACAATTACAACAAAGAAAAAGAATTATACAGTAACAATAAATGCAGGAAATGGAATAGATAGTTTAACATTATCTGACTGGACAGGTACTGGAACTAGAACAATATCTAAAAGTGTGGCGTATGGAACAAATATTAATTTATCTGATATAAAAGTAGTTAATAAAACTGGTTATAATGGAACAAAATGGAGTAAAACAAGTGGAGATGGAACATTAGATAGTACCAACTTTACTGTTAAAAATGGAGCAGCAATTATTACAGTAGATGCTACTGGTTTAAATGATCCAAATCCTAGTATAACGCATTCGTATGATAAGATTTATGGATCTACTTCTACGACATTAGATGCTACCCAAAGTACAAATTATGATCCAGGAGTAAAAATTTATTATTCTTTTGGATATAGTGATTCATACAATGGAAATTACATTTATGGTGATGAATCAACGACTTCGACATATAATATAGGATCGACGGACTTTTTTGGAAGAAAATATTACAAAGTAAAAGCATATGCAACAGATGGAACTCTAAGATCAAATACTATAACATGGCGTGATTATAAGTATGTAATATATAAAGCGGCAACTATTACTTTTGATGTAACACAAAATGGAGGAACTTTATCAGGTACTAGTCCTTTATATGCTAAAAAAGGAGAATCTAACCTATATACAACACCAGAAGGACCTACTACTAATTCTGTACCGACAGCAAATAAAACAGGATATACTTTTAATGGTTGGTATACAAATGCAAGTGGTGGAAGTCAGGTATTAAATGCAAGTGGTACTTTTACAGGAAATGCTGTCGAAGGATATACAACATCAGATAAAAAATGGGCAACAACTACTGATAAAACATTATATGCGCAGTATACAATAAAAAGTTATAATGTAAATACGAAGGTATCTCCATCTGGAGGGGCTTCTATATCACCATCTTCTTTGAGTGTTAATCATGGAGGAACAAGTGATAAATTTACTATAACACCAACGACAGGATACAATGTATCTGATGTAAATTGTACTAATGGTACAGGAAATCTGAGTACTGATAAGAAGACATTTACGGTATCAAATGTAACAGCAACAAGTACATGTACTTTAAATATGACAATTAATGTAACTGCAAAGGTATCTCCAAGTGACAGTGGAACAATTACGGGTGAAACTACAAAAGCTGTAGTAAATAATGGAAGTACTACTTTCAAAGTTACACCAAATAATGGATATGATTTTGTTAATGTAACATGTACAGAAGGAACGGGAAACTGGAATAGTAATACTTTAACGGTAAGTGGAGTAACATCTCCAAGAACATGCACTGTTAACTTTAAAAAGAAAACATATACAATAAACTTTGATGCTAACGGTGGTAGTTTAGGAAGTGTACCTCCATCTGTTACTAAAACATTTGGAGAAACACTAAGGCTACCAAGTGAAGAGCCCACAAGAGAAGGCTATAAATTCTTAGGTTGGAGTACAGATAAAG
>CANQKK010000125.1 GCA_947624475.1 uncultured Bacilli bacterium | reverse complement strand
GCTGATGGTGTACACTCTAGCCATCTGTGTGCCGAGCTCGGTGATAACATTGCATGTTTCGTAGGACTACTCATTACTTGTCTCCTTTCTTTGCTTTCTCAGCTGCTTCGGCAGATTTCGCTGCCGCTTCAGCTTCTCTTGCTTGCTGCATCTCAACGATTCTCTCATTGCTCAATTGAACAGTTTGATTCAAATCTGTAATGAGCTCGTCTGCCATCGCTGGTGCACCATGCTGAATACACTTGATGATTGCATCATAGTTACTTTGCTTCATTGTGTTCACCGACCTCCCTTTCATAGAATTGCTTTATAAGCTCAATGAAGTAGGCACCTGTGTGCGGTTGGTCTGCCAACATCTCATCGAGCTGTATAGCCATCTTTGCTATGCCATCTGCGACCTCTGCAATAGGTGCATTGACATCATATGCATAACCTTCATTCAGATTCACGCCATCTTCTTCTGCGTCCAACAACTCAAGTCTCTTCATCACAAGAATCGTTGTCTCACGCTTACTCTGTTTATTTTCTTCGTCCATACTCAACTCCTTATTTCATTTTTATTTGTTTCGAGAACTTCGGCACAATCTGGTGTCGATACTCTCGATTGAAAGATAGCTTGTTTCGATGTATCTTCGTATTTGTGTCCACAACAAAATTTACCTTCTTTACAGCCATCGTAACAGCAGGACGGCAAACACAAATCAGCCCAGACATCGCCAATCTGTAATCTCATGGCTTGCAGAATGAGTTCACAGATATACTGTACCTCACGAGTATTGCGATTACACAGTCTCGTTGACAAGATATACTTCCAATCTGCGAAATTCGCGTGTACTATGAGGCATTTACGCAGACCCTGTGGCAACAGATACGAAACATCATCTTTATCTACTCCACAATCAATCAACATCGAATATGCTTTTTGCACATCTTTCGCTTTATCGATGAAGTACAAATATTTCGTATATTCAGCGTCTCCAAGACCATCTGGTATCACGAAAGCATCTTCGACATTTGAATAGTCACTGTACTGTGTACTCGTCGATATGAACGTAGCTCTCTTTGCATGTGTTCTCAATTGACTGACTGCTTTCGTACTCAGACCATATATCGCTACGGTCATTGTACACATTCTCTGAATTGTCGTATGTGGTAGACTGAGTAACTCTTTCGATGGTTCTTTATCAATACATTCTGCATACAATTTCAGCAAATCGTTCATACTATTTATCTGATGTCCGCGTTGTGTCAATCGTGCTAAGAATATCGGCATACCATTGAATGAATGATTCAGTATCACGATTTTAATTTTGTTCATTGCTCCCTCCTTTCATTATTTTTAATTTTGATATATTATATTATATTCATTTTCGCCGACTTTATTCTCATAATTTTTATGAAAATCTGATAATATTATATATAATATTATCAAAATCGGCCAAATAAGATATATCATTTGGACCATATGATTTATAAAATATATCTTTGATAAATCTATCGACGAGACGATTATTCATCAAAGATATATCCTAAAATCATTTGACGGTATTATAGAAGAGCTCTTTGTCCTCTGGGTGCTTATCTAAATATCGTTTCAATCTTCCAAGCCCCTTTTCTATTACCTGTCTTACACGTTCTCTTCCGATACCATTCAACTTACCAATAGCATCAAGAGTCATCTTTTCATCGCCATCAAAACCGAAGTACAGACGTATACAATATAACTCTCTCGGCTTTAGAACATTCTTGAGTATCTTCTGAATCGCAATACGACCTTCGTCATCAAGTAATTCCTTTTCAAAGTTCGCACTATTATCGACAAGAATGTCTTTGATGAACAATTCATCATCGTATCCTTCTATCGGCTTTTCCAATGAAATCGCGTCCCAAATATACTCTGGGTGCTCTTTCTTTGCTTTCTCGATTCGATTCATAACATGAACGGGAATATGCGTGATACCTATATAATGTTCTAATATATCTCGACATTCTTTCTTAATGACATACGGATATAGCGTAGACCATTTCGCCTCTCTAGTCTCATCATATTGTAACATTGAATTATGCATAGCCATCATTGCCGCAGCATCAATATCTTCTATGAAGTCTGGGAATGCTCGATACATTTTCTTTAAGAATGTAAATGCGAGATTTTTATTTCGTTGATAAAAGTATTCAAAGAGTCTCTCATCTCGAGTCTTTTGATACTCGAGACACAGCTCTTCATTCGTCATATTATCCCAAGTATCTTTTGCCATAATTTACCTCCTTATTTGTTCACGAAATTGTCTATATCTTCTATCGTATAGAACTCAGATTCCTCGGCTCTGAGTACCGCACAGAAATGACCGAATACTTCTTCACTCATTTCATTTATGGAATCTATATAACCTTTACCTCTTTTTCTTTCAGCTTCAGGGACTGCGAAACATTGTGAGCCTTTCAATGTTTCATAGAATGCTTTCACCGTGTGATATGTCATACGACTGAGTCTTTCAAAATTTGTTGCTGTTTTCATTTCAGACAATTTCATCTGATACCTCCTTAATATACACTCGTTTCATTCTTATCGAAACGTAGTTTCTTGAACCTTGGGAATCTAAGCGACAAAGTATCATTGCCATTCGCCTTTGATATATCGAAATATGCCACCTCAAGTATCTTGTCCTTGAACCAATTGAAGTCCATACATCTTATGGCATCTGGCATGCCAGACACATTTACACGAATCTTATGGTCATCTGTCTCACAGACAAATGAACCGATGAGACCTTCATATTTACCTTTGCCCTCATTCCAATCGATGATACGCAGGTCCATGGTCTGTACTTTCTTATACTTCAAGAGCTCATTGCACCTCTTATGCTGATACATACCATCTGGGTCACGAAGTATAATGCCCTCGCCACCTTTATCGACAATCTCGTCTAGCAATTTATCAAGCTGCCAATTATAAGATATATTCGCATTTATCCATATCTTCGCGAGTGTCGGAAGTCTTGATACATTCGGTGACAGATATGTTATAGTTTCTTTATCCATATGCGCCAGCATCTCGAGTCTATCTTCTTGTGGTATATCTTCAGCCAAAATATCATAAACATAATAATGTAAGGCACTCTTGTCTGTGTATTTGCCATTGATAGCACCACTTGTCCTGTTAAAGTCTCTCGTACCAGCATGACCGAGTGTCATCACCTCACCGTCATATGCATATGCTTTATCTGCCCAGCTCATATCGAAATCGACCTTCAATTCCTTGCCACTTCTTGCGAGGAACTTCCACTCGTTCTCTTCAAAATCGAAGTACGATATACACCTATTGCCATCGAGTTTTTCTTGTATCAAATACCAGCCTTCTCGGAATGTATCGGGATAACGTTTTGCCAGCATCGGTGAATATGATGTCACCATATTCTGCTTATTTGTATAACCGAGTCGATATTCACGATTGACAAGGTTACTGATAAATGTACGACAACTTTCTGGTGTTATCCAATAGGCTATCTCGACATCACTATTAGATGAACCGAAGTTCTTTAATATCGTCACGAAGTCTTTCAGTGTCATATCTTCGTATTTATTTATTTCATTGGCGCTGTCTATCAAATGATATAGTCTCTCAGGCATCTCCGCCGACCAATATACATTTCTGAACGTATATCCAAGCTTATGATACCCAGCTAATACCTCGAACGAGAAATCAAGGTCTTCTACTATCCAAGGTCTATCTTTATGATTATCCTTGAACATCTCTATGAGTATCTCTTTGTTATACCTCGCATCTGTTACTTGTAAATCGTGGAACAATTTTGCTATTTCTTTGCAGCTTTCATTCAGCTTTCCCATTTGCTTTTACCTCCCTGAGCTTTAATTTCGATGATTTGAACTCATATATCGCACAATTCTCGAGTTCTTCTATATCTGAGAAATGCGCATTATTTGGAATAGACTCTCTGAGCTCATCTGGTACCATTCCATTTAGATATAGATTCGATGTTCTTATTATCAAGCCATCATCGAACGTGATATGATAAACATGTCCACCGAATCCTCGCTCACCTCGAGCATCTTCATCACCGACACAATATGCATAACCGTGTATCGTCGGATATGCATATTTATCAATTTCACTGAGTTTCTTTCTAGTTTCCCAAAATGAATTAGACATCATCTGCCTCCTGTTTTTGATATGTTCTATCTATGAACTCTGTTATGCTCTTGAAACATAATTTCGCGACACTACTGTCCTCGAAGTTATATCTCAATGACATCGTATTTTCTTTGAGAAAATTGTACCTATTTCCCAAACACATATCATATACCCGAGCTATCTTGTCTGCATTATCCATAGCAATCTTATTATCATCGCCTCGGTCTAAAGCGTGTTGTTTCTGATGACTATTGTGACAATAAACCAGACATATATTATCCATGACCTCTAAATACATACGAAGTATAGAATAATTCATCACCGGTTTTTCGTCATCAAACAGGCGATAGATACAATCTGATATTGGTCCTCTGTCAAGTATAAATACGACATTATTATTCATAGACATCGCTTCGAGTGATGCTGTCAATGTCAATGAATTTACACGACCCGGAACGTATGGATTCGTATTTATAAACGGCTCGGCCATCACATACTTCCAACCTTTCGTTTTTACATATTTTTCTATTTTCTTTGCCAATGTTGTTTTGCCGCTACCATCGGCACCTTCAAGATATACTATCATATTAGACCTCCATAAATTTATTTACTTTTTCATTATACCATTTGTAAAAACGAATATGATATTCGTTTTTATCTCTTATGTCTCCGACAAGAATATCGTTTCGCAAATTCATATAGTCTACCGTATTCCATTTATCTTTGTGTCGTGCTGCGAATATTATTCTTCTCGCTCCTCGGTCAATCATTCCTTTCAAACATTCATAACACGGTTCAAGTATCATTTGCCAATCAATATAAGGACCTGTACTCGTATTCCAGTCTGAATCAAGGAACAATTCTATCGCTTTCTCTGCGTGAATCGGCGAAGACCACACATCTCTTTCAAGGAATTGATTATACGACATCACAATCAATTCACCTTTATCGTTGAATACTGCCGCTGCGGTCTTGACATCATCATTCGAGCATTTTGCAATCTCTATGAGTTTATCATATATCGGGTCGACATCATATTGCATCATACCGACTTGTGGTTCACCGAAACCAAAATCAATAGCTCTTGTAAATAATACCAAGATACCAGCGTCATTCGCCGCTTTAGCGAGTTTCTGTTTATAAGACTTCCAGAGTCTTGGTTCTTTGAAATCTTGCGCGGTTATAAGCATCATAGACATATATGTACCATTCTGTATCTCTATGTCTCGTATCATAGCTATCGGCAATGAACCGACGTATATTGTAGCTATATCTCGATGCTCATCAAACTCTATTCGCATAGAACCTTTCTGATTATATACATCTGCGTTTTCATATCGTTTTATTATTTGTTCAGCGACCTTCATATATTTTCATAACCTCCTCAATCGAATGTTTTTGACGCCAGCGAATCAATCGTCTATAAATAGCTCTTGGTATGAATGATGCCGGCAATGTTTTTATTTGCTCAATCTCTCTTTGTGAAAACTCTTCGAGTAACATTTTATCTATTGTCTCTTCGAGCTCTTCAAAGTCTTTGCTTGCATAATACTCATCTTCAATAGAAAGTATATCAAACAATGTAATAGGTCTATCGTCCTCATCTTCTCTCGATATTGCTATTTCACCGCTAATAACTCGAGGATTGTCTAGAAACAACTTCTTTTTGTCCTTTCGATAATTAGACCTTATGTTATTATTCACAGCGTTTTCGATATATGCTAGATTACCAACATATACCGTTGATTTATCATATGCTTTTAATAGTGCGAGATATATCTCTGACATCGCTTCATCAAACTCGAGTCCGTATTTCTTGACCAGATTCATCGCGAGTTTATTACACCATTCTCTCTTTGTATCGAGCCATTGCTCTATCGGCGGATTCTTGAACATTTTGTCTCTATCCGACATCGCCTCCCAAGCTACCTGTAACTCTGTCAAATCTACAATTTCACCTTTATAATATTGTGGATTGATGATATATAGATTCAATGTTATCACATTTTTGCCGAAAGCGATATTGCCTTTATTACGGAACAAATAACCGATTACCGAATTTTTATCGACCAGTTCACTGAAGACCTCATCAGTCCATAGTGCTGGATTATTTTCGTCATTGCAGACGAACTGTTTAATATAATATTGATATGGTTTTCGTTCACTTATCATAATTCGCTCCTTATAATATCGACGAATCGCCGTTCTGTTTATAGACAATAAAATCGTCTATAATCTTATTCACCTTATCTCTGACTTCTTTATCATTGACATATAAGAACATAAAAGCTCTTATTCCCGCAGCCTGAGCTCTTGGGTGACCTGACTCTGCGAGTGCGAGCATATATTCCAATCGCTCGTGCTCATTGACATACATATTCCATTTCTTGCCGAGCTCTGTTCCCGGCTCTGGTTTTCTCGGCATATTTACCTCCCTTCTGAAAATGTCGTGCGATACAGAATTTCATTATGCAATAATTCCACACACGATACGACCTCGAATGGGTCATCTAAATTTACATCTGCACTCATATTCCGATACTCGAATACGATTATTCTGTAATCATTTTCAGTGTAATATTCATAGTGATATTCCCAGTTCAATGCTTTGAGCAATAGCTCTATTCTCTTTGCTCCTGTCAATATTTCTTCGTTCTCTGTCATAATGACCTCCGTTCATATTTTCCTCGATTTATAAGATATTTCGAGGCGAGGAAAGTGGGAGCCAGAGCTGAGGAATACTCTGGCTCCCGTTTGGAAATTATGGGTACTCAAATGGAGTACCACAAGGGGAAAGCTTAATCTTCGTCCTCATCGACCGGGAAATCGTCGCCGAGTTTTGCTTGGAGAGCTGCGAGCAGAGCCTCTGCCTTCGACAACTCTTTCTGCGCGCGCTTCTCGGCGCGGACTGCTTTCTCTTCGTCCGTGAGCTTGTGACCGGTTCTTGTCGCCTTGGGTCTGTTCGCCTTATTCTCCATAGCAATCGCCTGCAGCTCTGTGAAGCGAACATATTGCTCTTCGGTGAACATCTCGACATAGGACTTCGGACCTGTCACAGTGTACTTCGTCCCCGCTCTCAAGCACTCGATGTATGCCTCGAGCTCTTCGCGAGTCATATCTTCGGGCTTCTTTTTCTTGCTGTTCGCCTTCGCCTCTTTGAACGCTTCGACCGCCGTCTCAACGAGCTCGGTATACTCTGCCGCTTGGTCGGGGTCAAGATAATCTACGACGCTCTTTGCAACTGTCGAAGAACCAAGAACTCTAGCCGGGGTATCTTTGACAGGGACAATGACCTCGAGGTCACCATCGTCATTGATGAGTGCTGTACTATTGAACAAATCAAGTGAGAAGTACTGACGATTTGTTACATTGTTCTTAGGAAGCTTTATCCACATCTTGCCGTCGGGGTGAGCTTCATTCTTTTTGCTCGTTTCGAGCCAAGTCTTCAATTCGACTTGTGCAGTGCCATCTTCAGCATCGAAGAAAAACGTGCCATTCTTGTTAATGATTTTTGCCATAATTGCTCCTTGGGGTTTACCCATTTGCTCTTTAAGGTCTCGCGACCATAATTTTTTGATTTTCTTTGGCACTGACGCAGTCCCCGCGATTTTTTCATATCTGATTTTTCATCTGATATATTATATTATATTCCTTTTTATCTAAAATATTCTACTATATTTTAGAACATAATCACCTATTTTCTCAAATCACCTCCTCGTGTTTCTTCGCACACTTCGGTCCATAGCCTCGAACTATGCTCTCTGGTGTCGTGAGAAGCCTGTGACAATATCGACATCTTCGTGACAAGAACATCTCGTGCAAGAATAGATTCTTCGCTTTACCCACACAGAAGCTCAACAATCTTATTATATCCATATACATCGGTCTAGACTCATTATCTACACGAATGGCCTTGATAGCGTAATCATATGAATATATGTCAGCATCACTGTCTTTATCTAGTGGGTCTGGCGGTGAATATATCAATGAAAACTTAACCACAGCCATCGTACGATAATCGGTCTCATTGTCGGGTCCATATAGAACTTCTATGTGCCACCAATCATCTGAACCTCTGACTATACGATATGTGTGTCTATCAGGTCCGCCATACGTATCGACATCATCTGACCAGTGAACGATTGTGAACTCGGTACCTGCTCCAGAAAGCAAGATGCCGAGGAGCTCTTGACCACTCAGACCCCAATTATCTGGAGCTCCATCATAAAACACGAATCGTGTACCAATATCGGCCCTTGATTTCTTTTGCTTCGATTCTGTTTTCTTTGACTCTTGTTCTTTGAGCATATCAAAGAAGCTCAGTTGATTCGAGTCGATGTCTTTACTCTTCATAATCATCACCTCCTTGTGACAATATATTCTTTATCGGTCTATCTTCTAATGTCGCTAGCTCATGCTCTTTATCATAGAGCTCTCGCCACTCTTTATATGTCATCTTGACGTATTGACTCTCAGACAAATGATAGAGCCTGAGTGCGAGGTCCAAATGATTATCGACATCTAGAACCTCGGCCTCGTGCTTGAATACTGGATTGACTGGCTCGATGATGTCATCATCTACTATGAGCTCGTGTAATGCGTCCCATCTATAATGTTCTAGGTCTATGACTGAGCCATTACGATATTGCACATATCGCTGAGACTTATATGACCCACTCTCTGTATGTATCGTCACCGCTCTGAACTCGTGTATAGCACGAGGTTTCTTGTTCATAATCACAAAGATACCATTATCATCGGTGCGAACAAAATAATCTGGTTGCTCTGGATTATCGCAGACATTGTTCTTGAGTAGGCGAGCCTTTACTCTGGCATAGACCGCCAGC
>CANQKK010000124.1 GCA_947624475.1 uncultured Bacilli bacterium | reverse complement strand
AGCAGTTATTAATGAGAATTTGAATGATGAAGTAATTGTAACTGTAATTGCTACGGGATTTGAAAATCAGAGTGAGCCGTTGTATCATAGTTTTAGTTCAACTAAAAGAGAAGATTTATATCGTGAGGCTGTTACCGATGCTGATAATGATTTGGAAATTCCTCCATTTTTAAGGGATAGAGATACATACTAAGGATAGTTTTAACTATCTTTTTTTTGGTTAAATAATGTAATTAGATAATATAAATTAACATAGCGTAAACTTTATAGACAATTTTTTCATATATGATATAATGAAAATAGGAGTGGTAAAATGTTGGAACTAGAAACTATCGAAGGAATAGGACCGAAGACGAAAGAATTAATAAATAAGTTAGGGATAAATAGTGGTGAAGAACTATTAAATTATTATCCATATCGCTACGATGTTATTAAGAGAAGTGATATTCAAAATTTGAATAATGGTGATAGAATTGTCATCGATGGTATAATTGAGGGACAGCCCACTATTATATATATTAATAAAAGTTTAAAGAAAATAATATTTCGTATTGGAACGAAGGTAAATATTTTAAATGTGACCTTATATAATCGTATTCATTTGTATCAAGAATTGAAGTCTGGTAAAGAGATTACGATAATTGGAAAATACGACAAAATTAAAAATACAGTCATCGCCTATGATATTCGTTTTGGGCTTCTTCCTCCTACTGCTAAAATAGAACCTATCTATTATACGACCGCTGGTCTTTCTGTCAAACAGATATTGAAGTTTATTACTACTATTCTTCATGGGAATTATGAAGTGCTAGATTTAATTCCGAGATATTTAAGTGAAAAATATAACTTTTTATCAAAAAAAGAGGCTATATATAATATTCATATTCCAACTGATGGATTATCTTTAAAGAAATCACGTCAGCGAATTAAATATGAAGAACTGTTTATGTATATGCTTAAGATAAACTATTTAAAGGCACGAATTGAAAATGATAAGGATGCTATTTCACGGACTATCAATAGAGAGAAAATTGATAAATTTATTTCTACGTTAAGTTTTGAACTTACTATCGACCAGCAAAAGGCTGTCGAGGAAATTTTAGGTGATCTAGAACGTAAAGGGAGAATGAATCGGCTTCTTCAAGGTGATGTTGGCTCTGGTAAAACTATCGTAGCCTTTATAAGTATTTATGCTAACTTTTTATCTAAGTATCAATCCGCTCTGATGGTACCTACCGAGATACTTGCTACCCAGCATTACGAAGAGGCTTTAAAGGTATTTAAAAAGGTTAAAATGAATATTAGATTATTAACTTCTAGTACGTCTATTAAAGAGAAGAAAGAAATTTATGCTGGTCTTGAAAATGGTGATATTAACTTGGTAATTGGAACTCAGTCTCTCATTCAAGAAAAGGTAAAATATAAAAAACTAGGACTTGTTATAACTGATGAGCAACATCGTTTTGGTGTAAATCAAAGAAATACATTTAAAGAAAAAGGTCTATCACCAGATGTTTTATCGATGAGTGCTACACCAATTCCGCGAAGTTATGCCCTTACTATATACGGTGATACTGATGTTTCTTCAATTAAAAGTAAACCTAGTGGTCGAAAAGAAGTTATAACGTATTTTAAAAAAGAAAAAGATATAACTGAAGTATTAGATATGATGAAGAGAGAACTAGATCAAAATCATCAGATTTATGTCGTTGCACCGATGATCGAGGAAGATGATGGGAATATCGAAAATGTTGAGGATCTCGAAGATAAAATGAATAAGGCTTTTGGTAAAATTGCTAAAATTGGAGTCATTCACGGGAAACTAGAAAATAGTAAGAAAAATAGGATTATGACTCAATTCGAGAATAATAAAATTAATATTCTAATATCTACTACAGTAATTGAAGTTGGAGTAAATGTTCCGAATGCTTCGATGATAGTTATATTTAATGCTAACATGTTTGGATTATCTACGCTTCATCAACTTCGTGGCAGAGTAGGAAGAAGTGATATTCAAAGTTATTGTCTATTAATTGCAAAAGAATCTCAGGAGAGACTAAGATTATTAGAAAAGACTAATGATGGATTTGAAATAAGTGAATATGATTTTCAGACAAGGGGAGAGGGAGATTTGTTTGGACAGAGACAAAGTGGTGAAATAGGTCTTAATATGGCTAATATAAGTAAAGATTATAAACTTTTATTACGTGCTAAAGAAGATGCTGATGAGTTTATCAATATGTTGTTTACTTTTGAAACTAATCCTGAATATTTCCCGATATTAAATGAATTGAAAAAGATAGAAAATTCTGAGTAATTTTATGACTTTTGTAAATTTAATTTAAAAAGTAACTAAAAAGTAACTAAAAACTATTGCAATTTTTTCAAAAACATATTATGATATATATGTCATAATAAAATATGACCGCACTCTACGGATATAATGTAGGTGTGATAACCAAAACCCCCTGAAGAGTCAGCGAAAGCTGGCTCATTTTTGTTTTTTGCTTGAAATTACGGGGCTTTGTAATTT
>CANQKK010000123.1 GCA_947624475.1 uncultured Bacilli bacterium | reverse complement strand
CTCGCCCTCTTTTCCATAACGACCTATTGGTACAGTTGCTTTCATGTACTCCGTAAAAGAGTCCGTTATAAGAGTCTCATGAGTAAGTTCGGTATCAAAGTAACCTGGGCAAATAGCATTTACGGTAATTCCTTCTTTAGCAAGTTCACTTGCTGCTGCTCTCGTGAAATTAATTACTCCGCCTTTCGATGTATGATAAGCGATAGTTCCCATCGCCATATTACCGACCATTCCATACATTGAAGCGATATTAATTATTCTTCCGTAATGGTTTTTCTTCATGATATTACCAAATTCGCGCGTAACATAGAAGACAGAATCCATATCGGTCTTTATTGTAAAATCCCAGTCTTCATCAGTCATATCCAAAACACCAGCATTTTTTGCACTTCCGGCACAGTTAACTAAAATGTCAACTTTTCCAAAGGCTTCTTCGGCTTTCTTGGCGGCTTCTCTTACTTCGCAGGAATTTGTAACATCGCATTTTATTGGAAGTACTTTTACGCCCTCTTTTTCTAGTTCGCTCTTTAATTGCTCTAGTCTTTCAATTCTTCTTGCCATTATGACAAGATCTGCTCCCGCTTTGGCGAAAGCTCTTGCCATTTGTCTTCCAAGCCCACTCGATGCTCCTGTTAAAGCGGCGACTCTTCCTTTTAAATTAAACATATTATTCCTCCTATCTTATAGATAAATTATACCACTAAAAGAGGAAAAAAAATATCTTTTTTGTCTAATTTTCAATGTTTTATTACGAATGTTATCTTTTTTTTACGGAGGTAGATTTACTTGGAATAGTATAGTACTCTAAAATTTTATTTTCTCGTACTAGAACGTAACCTACTTTTTCTGCTACTTTCTTTGATGCTATATTATCGTGCGTTATTTCGAGAACAGGTCGTTTTAATCTTCTAGTTATTTCTCTTAGGGCAGTCGTAGCAATTCCCATACCGCGAAATTCTTTTTTTACTTCATAGGCAATATGCTCTCCAACTGTAAATAGAAAACCTACTTTTATATTAAGATCCGTATCGATAATATCGAAAAACAGTTCATCTCCATGCTTTTCGACAAGTTCTATTTTTATGTTCATTGTTATTACCTCACTACTACTTCTTAATTGGGATTATTAATTTATAATTTGCGTTTTTTTATTAGAGAAAGACCACATAAGTCAGGGCACCCATAAGGAGCGATGATCGGTCCGATATTATGATTTATAATCTTTTTGAAATAATCAAATGATGCAAGGTATTTGATTATTTTGTCCATGTCGACATCTTTTTGATAGATGGAGCCAATTACAGCAAGGTCACTGGAATAATTTTCAATAGTTTTATCGTTTACGATACTTCGAACCATCTTTTCCATGCCAAACTCATCGTCAGAACGAAAGATTTTCTTTAAAAATAAATCTCCGTTTTCATGAAAGTCAACGCGAAATTTTAGTGATGCCATTCTGGCTAATTTGGAAGTTTGTGATAAAATTCCCTCTTTAATATGGGAACTGGTTTTATCGCGTCCACTACTTAAAAAGCCTGAAATATCGGGAACATAAAAAGATGTTTTTATTCTGGTTTTTAACTGGTTTAACTTTTGGACGATCTCATGGGCAGGAGAATTTTCTTTCGTAATCATATTGTAAGCAAGTTCGTATAGCATCGTACCTCCAGTTGCTCCGGTTAGTGAGTCTATTACATAGACTTTATTTGAATATTCTTCTAGTAAATCTTCCGCTACTAAGGTAGCACTATTTACGCTTCCCATACTTATTCCACTTCCCATACTCAAGTGGATAATATCTTTTCCCTCTTCTAAAATATGAGAGAAAGCATCATAGTAGTCTCCTAGTAAAGGAGAAGAAGTTTTATATTTTACTCCTCTCTTTGCATTATCAATAATTTCCCTCGTAGTTACTTTACCATCATCGGGAAATGATTTTTCTCCATTTTCAACTATTCTAGCGGGTATTACGACCGAGTTATCTCTTTTTAGAGGGCATACGCCACTGTCAGTTGTAAGAACTATTTTATTCATCATTATTCCTCCTTTAAATATTATGTTGAAATGCCTTTTTATATCTTATTTGTTATTTTGAAAATTAGAAGAAATTATTGTTATTAATTTCATGTTCTAAAGTAGTTTCTTCTCCATGACCGGGATATATTTTAGTCTTTGGAGGATATTTTTTTATTTTTTTGATACTCTTTTTCATTGCGGAATAGTCTCCACTAGGTAAATCACACCTCCCAATGTTTTCGTAAAAGATAAAATCGCCACTGAAGAGGATATTTTCTTGTTTGAAATAGAAAGAAACAGAATCTCGAGAGTGACCCGGATTATATATTACATCAAAAGTAAATGGTCCTAAGTTATATTCTCTTTCCTCTAGATTATCACAAGAAAATACACTAACATTTTTAAAGGAAGAGAGAGAACGGATATGATCGAAATGTCTATGGGTAATTAGTACTCCGATAATTTTTTTATCTTTTATTTTCGAACTTATTTTATCGTAAGAAGCACCGGGATCAATTATGATACACT
>CANQKK010000122.1 GCA_947624475.1 uncultured Bacilli bacterium | reverse complement strand
CTAATTACTTTATTTTGCTCTTCCTGAATGGTATTGACGATGTTTTTCATCTTTTCGGAAGACTCTTCCGCTAGAACTTCTTGGAGAAGAGAATCGCTAATATTTAAATCGTTATCAAAAATGTTAATAAGACTTCCATCTTCAATTATATACTGGCGCTTTTTAGTTATCTCTCCTTTTATTATTCCACTTGGAGCCTTGTAACTAGCGGGGCCTGTCTCAAAATCGTAGAACATACTACAAATAGGACTTCGCCAGTCGTGAACTAGATAGTTTAAGTTTTCTTCAATGTGCGTAATACCGATGTAGATATTATCTTCTTCGCTTCCCTCTTTAAATCTTATCATACCAAAGTAAGGTTTATTTTGGACGCGAAATAATCTTTGAAGATAGTTTCCTTTACTTTGCATAATCGATACTTGAAGATCGGACTCAGCCATCATCGTCTTCATTTCACTTGGATCCATCTCAGTTCGAGTATCCCAAATAAATTTTTTAAATTCGAGAATTTTAGCATCATCATCGTAGAGTTCCTGACCTAAGGCGGATATTTTCTTTTTGACTAGACTCAAGGTCTTATTAAGATAATTTTGTTCTTTTTGAAATTCCTCTTTTGATATTTGCATATTTACCTCCTTATACGACTAAAAACTACATTATAAGATATGTAGTTTATCTCGGTGAAAAAAATTGTCACAAAGCAAATGTCTTTTTAATTGTATTATATATTTTTTTCTTTGTCAATTAGTTTTTATTTATTTTCACATTAAAAAGAACCTTGAATATTTTTATAAGGTTCTACTTTTCTTTATTGGTAATTCTTGAACTACTAAGATACAAGTATTATCGTTACTATTTATAAGGCTTGCGGATATGATATTGAATAAACCGCTTTCTTCCATTTCTTTTACCTCATATAGTGGTACGACTTTAATCATCTCGCTCGAATATTCTTCAAGGACAGTATTTGACGAAATCCTAGCAAGGTAATCTTCTGGAGATTCAGTTCTTTCACTATCGTAAGCAAAAGTATTTATCTTTTCATTTACTTCAGGAATATCGGAAGCTGGACTAAAGAAGGTATCTTCTTTTGAACTACTATAACCTACTGGTCTCCAAAAGGGCTCTTCTTCTTTTTTGGTAATAGGCTCTAAACTTTCTGGTTCATGAAAAGAGGAAGATTCTTCCATGCTATTTAAATTTGTTACGACGTTATATAAGAAAGGTTCATAAGGTTTTTGCGAACTAGAGATTAAATCTTCAGCCTTTTTAAAATAGTTATTATTTTCTTTTTGAACTAGCATTGGCGAAGCAAAAAATTGATATTCGAAGTGTCCATCATAAGAGTTTTCACTACGGTAGACAACACCAATTATATTTGAACTTGGGATTTTATATTTTCTCGTACTTAAGTCAGTTTTTATTAATTCATTTCCTTTTCCTTTCGGAACCTCGATAATTACGGCATATGCTCTCGAACCTAGGCCTCCTATCATCTTGTATAGACTTTCGTACTGCGCTATTTCATCATCTTTTGGGTCTACATAGTATTTAGACATCGTCTTGGGATTTTCCGTACTTATTTTAATAGCGGTTCTATTTAACTGAGGATGATCACTACTGAAAAGTATTCCATTTTCAAAGTAAGATTTTGCCTTGTCATCGGGAGTCATATCTTCATAATCGGAAGATTTATGAACGTAGTAGTTACAATCTTTTTTAAATAAATCAGTTATTTTTACCATCTTTTATCCTTCCCTTCTATCCTGCTCTTAAATCCGAATCTATTTATTCAGACTCAGATACATCGGTTCCCGTAATATTACAAGATATATCAAAATTGTATTCTTGATTCGCCATATCGACCGAATTATCGGAATTACCATCGATCCAAAGATACAAAGTAAATGTATTTGGCGCATTACTATTTATCTTTTCGCTATTATTACTAAGAGTTATCTTAGTACCTTTTTGAGCATTTTCAAATGTTCCTGAGCCATAACTTTGTTTGGTCGTCGTATTTACTAATTCATATTTAAATGAAGCGTCTTTTAGACCACCTTCGGCATCATTAGTATTTAGTTTATTTATTAATAAATCCCAACTGATAACGGCTGCGTCAGCAATTTCTTGTGAGGCTTCAATTGTTATAACTCTTCCTTCCTCTTTGGACTTTACGGGAATTAACTTTTTTGTGTTATCATTTTTTATCGTACACGAACCATTACCACTTGTTACGGTAACATTGATATCAGACTCTACTCCGGTATCACTACTAGACCACATAAAGTAGGCAACACTTCCACTGGTAACGAGAATTATACCTACTACTACTAATAGTGATAAAATTAATTTTTTGGGCATACTTTTATTTTTCATTCTTCCTCTTTACCTCCACTACTATAAGTATAATACATAATTAAAAATAAAACAAGTGTATTTTTCTTGTTTTATTTAATGTCTAGGTTTAAAGATTAAGGCTAAGACGAATGATACGAAGATGGCAACGGATATTCCGGCAGCGGTCAGATCAAATATTCCGAGGGCAAGACCTAGTG
>CANQKK010000121.1 GCA_947624475.1 uncultured Bacilli bacterium | reverse complement strand
AAATTCTTTTGAGCAGCAGGTCCTGTCCAAACACCTGGTTGAATTAGAATTTCCATTTGGGATTGAAAGCTTCTTAAACAATTACCAATACTAGCTTCTTCATCTCCATTTCCGCCAATATAGCGAGAAACAGCATCAGCCCAATTTTTTGCTAAAGTTGGTGTATATCTTAAAGCCATTATATCTACCTCCTTTATTATTAACATACATGACTTTACATTTTTACTATAACATAACTAATAACAATAATCAAATTTAATTTACTTAAAGTTTACATTTGTATACTACTCTTTCGATTATTATAAACTTCTTAAATACTCATTTAATGATGAAGTTTGATTACTACTCTCTACATCATTTATATAATACCAACTACTTGGATAAATAATTTCTGTTATCCTATCTTCTGGAACTTTTGAAAAATCATAGTTAGCTAATAGCATTTTTTTATATTCCGATTGATAATAAGCAAGCCAAAAATCAGTAACATCTAAATTTGCAATTTCTGCTCTTATTTTATCATCTATACTCATATTTTCACCTTATTTCTAAACATTATTTTAATTTATTTTAATCGACTTGTAAATCATTTATTATTATAGTTAATGTTAAAAAATTATAAAATTCTTTCCTCATCATCATATACTAAATGATTTAGATTAAAATAAATATGCTTTTTTGAAGATAATTCTTTTACCTCATCTAATTCTTTATAATTATCTGATAAATAAATATCATTAAGTTTTTTTAAAGTTAAAAGAACATTTATTTTGTTAATTTCTACAATGTCGGACCACAAAAAAGACACTATTTTTAGATTTTGCAATTTAGAAATAACATTAATATTTTGAATAACACAATTTTCTAAATATAACTCGGCTAAATTTAAATAATTAATAAAAATATTCATATCAATAACATTTTCATCTATAGGATTAATTATAGAAATTTTTACAATTTCTTTATTTAAATCGTTTAATATATTATAGTCTAATAATGCACATTTATAAAAATTTAAGTCTTTTAAATTATTAAAATTTTTCAAACAAACATTTTCTGAAAAACTACAATTTTCAAATAATAAAGATTCTATTTTCAAAATTGATAACTGATTAATATAATTATTCGTTATTGAACTATTACTAATTGTTATTCTTTTTAAATTTGGTAGTAATTGTATTATTTGTGACAATTCAATTTGATTATTTTCATCTAATGTATCGCTAAATTCAAGCAATATATTTAAAATTTCAGATAATTCCCGACTAGTTATTTTGGAATATGGTTTATTAAATAACATTTCTAAATACATTATAAATCTTTTTTTATTTATCATACTTATGACCTTTCTAATCTTTTTTATCGTTAATAATATTTTTTTATTATTTTCATTATTTTTAAAATTTTCTTTATATTTTTTTAATTTTTCTAATGCTGCATTTTCTAAATTAATCTTCTATTATAATATGATTGTTTTCTTATAATATTATAATATCATATTTATTAGAAGACATTCTATATTCAAAATATTTTTCTAATTTTTCATTCATATCATATCACCATTATTATAAAAATTCTTTATATTCATTATTACTATATGAATTTTCAACTATACCATCATTATTTTCATATGAATTCTTTAATGTATCGCTATTAACAGTATAAGATTTATTTTGATAAGATTCAATAGATATAATATTAATACTTTTTATATTCTAGTTATTTACAAGATAAGTTAAATCACAAATTCCTAATAAAAATTCTCCTATTACATCTTGAACTTTACCATTTTCTACTTTTACAACATGTAACCCATTTCTTGAAAAATCATTATTAATATATAGTCTTTTTTACTAATTCACTTATTTCGAATTGTCTTGATATCCTCCTATTGTAGGATTATTTGATATATTATTATCATCTTAGATATTAACTATTTAAATCTCTTACTTTTAAATAATCTTTTATTTCAGTTATTGTTAAACTTTGTAATAATTCTCTCGCTCCATTTTTTCGAGTAATCAAATTTTCATTACCAGTTTCAACATATTTTATTAAAACTGACACTCCCTTTTGATTATCACCATAATATTCGTTCATTGTTGAAATTATACTTTCTATTTTTCTAGAAATGTTTGCTAAATAATCAATTATATCTTGTTGTTGTAAATATTTTAGTGATTCTCTTGCCCCATTTTGTCTAGTTATTTTATTTTCATTACCAGTTTCAATGTATGCTTGTAATGCTTTTAAACCACTTCCTTCACCGTAATATTTATTCATTGTTGAAATTATATTCCCTATAATAGAACTTGCGTTCATTGCATAATTTAGATTTGCTGGACAGGTATAATTTTTAAATATTTCATCACTATCTGCTATGTGAGATTGTTGAAAAATTTCACTACCCCCAAACCAATTTTTGCCACTTGATGCATGCCAAGTAACATCTACAGGAATAGGGTTATTATTTTCATCTATAAATATATTCCAAGCATGTCCGCCACCTTCACCAGTCAATACATCAATTACTGCTTTACCTCTAATATAATCACATTTTATACCACATCTATTACAAAGTTCTCTAAATAAAGAAGCATAACCAGCA
>CANQKK010000120.1 GCA_947624475.1 uncultured Bacilli bacterium | reverse complement strand
GAGCAATAGTAGACTCTAAAGCAGATGGTTTATCAAACTATATGAAAGGTGCTAAAAATCTAACTACAGGAGGAAAAGTATTAGGAAATGTTGGAATAGGAGCAATAGGATCTAGTGAAGGAGCATTAGATTTACTAATAAGAACGATAGTATATGAGCATGATGATCAACTTAGCTTTTGGGAAAATTTACAAAATAATTTTAAAAATGATAATGTAGCATTAGAAATGGCTATGGGTGGTGGAATAAGAGTAGGCTCTAGTTTAGTAAGTGGATTATTTAAGAAAATTAAAGCAAGAAACCTAGATACAACCGCAGAACTTTCTAAGGCTAATACTGATTTTTCAAATCAAGCTGAAGCCAATGCTAAAACGCTTAAAAATGATATTCTTTCCAAAACTTCACAATATACTGATCCTCTTCAAAGAGCTCGGGCAATGTATATAGAATTAAACAAAAGATTACATTACGATTTTGATGATAGTTATCATAATGGCAAAGTTAGAGAAAAAAGAGCAAAAGGAGATTTTAATTTTGAAACTATAAATGATCGAAATACAGTAATGTGTGTAGAGTGGTCTAAATTATATCAAGAATTATTAATAGATGCCGGATTTGATCCAGATCAAGTTAAAATAGTTCGAGGAGGAACTAATGGTAGTGGCCATGGTTGGGTAAGTATTAAAAGTGGAGATTATACTATATTAGCAGATTCTACTAATGGATTAGCATTTGGTAATACATCTGATATTGACTTTGCTAGATGTAAAATAGGTGCTCAAACTGAAGGATTTGCAATATTTCCTACAAGTGTTTTAGATGCAGATGGTTCTTTTCGTGCAGAAAGGATAGCAGATTTAAGATATGAAGAAAAATTAAAAAGTTCATTTGTAGAATCTGATAAACTCTTAAGAGGCGTTGATTCAGATATTGGCTATGCAGATAAAAAAGGAAAATATTTAACAGATAATTTAGATAAATCAAAGAAATTATTTGCAAGTGATAGCTTGTTTAAAAGAGTTTTTCAAAGAGACTATGATTATAATGCTGAAGTAGCAAAAGGTATTATAAATAAAGGCATAGCTCCGGGCCTTGATGGTTATGAAGCATATATTTATTATAAAAATATGGAAACGAACATTTTTGGCTTAGGAGGGTATTATTATTTAAGACCAGATTTAGAATTTTATGTTAATAAAGATGGTTTTGCAGAGCCCTTAGTAACTTTATCTAGTGAAAGAACTGGTATATATAAAGCATATTCAGAATCATTTGGAGAAATAGATTTTAAATCAGAAAGTGAACTTGAATTTTTTATTAAACAATTAGAGAAACCAAAAAGAAAGAGTTAGAAACATAAAATATAAAAATTGTTTATAGAAAGGAATTAATTTATAGATTAATGTATATAGAAAAATGATAAGAGATATAGATTATGTAAGAGATTTATTAAAAGAAAAAGAAAAGAAAGTAACAACTGAAGAAGATAAAGAAAAAATAGAAAATTTAAAGTTAATTTTAGAAAATGATAAAATATTTTTTATTATGGATACTTCTACCGCAGTGGGTATTTTAGATTTTTTGGAAGTACCAATTGATGAGATTAAACAATTATATTTTGAATTAATTTCTTCTGCAAATTATTTTAAAGGGGATAAGCAATATTTTAATTTAGAAACTCGAAGTTAAATTTCATAGATTTTATATCTATGATTTTTTTTAATCTTATGGTATACTTAAGATAATAGAGGGTGACTGTTATGAAAGACAAGATACTAGTTAATGTCTATGTTCCTTTAATAGATAAGAGTGTCGATATTTATATACCAATTGTTAAAAAAGTTGGAACTTGTAAAAATTTAATTGCTAACTTAGTTGAAGAAGATAGTGAGGGAACGTTTGTTAATGATGGATGTAAAAACTTATATGATCGTTTAACTGGGGAAAAAATAGATGACAATTTATTTGTTAAAACTAGTAATATTCAAAATGGTACTCAACTTATTTTGTTTTAGGGATGTGGTATTATGCAAATAACAATTATAAAGAAAAATAAATTAAGTGTTTTTAACTTACCTGATAAAGTGTCTGGTAGTCATTGGCTAACAGATTTTGAAAATGGTCGCAAAGTTAATTTAATAAATATTGAAGCAACTGAAAAGGGTTGGAATGTTGTTAGTAATAATGATGTTTATATTGAAGATAGTAATGCTTTAATGGTACCTAATGTTGTTTTAAAAGATTATTCCTTTTATATTCTTAATAATCAATTTAAGAATGAAAAATATTATTTATATACTTCACCTGTTTATGATAAAACATTTCGAGAACTTGGTTTAAATGATAAAATAAGTGTTGGTAGTGATGATACTTGTGATGTATCTTATAAATTAGGAGGGTTTCCTAATAGATCATTTAATATATCGAAAAGAGATAATGAATTTATCTTAGAAATATTTGATAATGCTTCATCTATTTATGTTAATCAAAAAAGAATTAGTACTAATAAAAAGATTCATTATGGAGATATTATTTTTTCCTATGGCTTAAAACTTATTTTAATGCGTCGCGATAATCAAGATTATTTACTTGTTAATAATCCCGCTAATTTAC
>CANQKK010000119.1 GCA_947624475.1 uncultured Bacilli bacterium | reverse complement strand
CTATGACATTTTTGCCTTTAAAAATATTGGTATACTCGTTATTACTTTCTTCATATACATTTCTTTCATAATAATCATTTACTATTTGTAAATTGGCTTCGTGACCAAATAAATCTTTTATTTTAGGGCTTAAACTTTGGACTAAATCATCTATTTGGTAGATATTGATACCATAATTCATAACTACTGATTCACGATTCCAAAGTTTGTAAAAACTACCCCAGGCGCTACGTGGCATAAAGGCTGCTCCCAAACCAAAGCAAGCAAAGGAAATTAAAAAGGTTTTGAGAAATAATTTTTTATGTTTGTTAGCTGGTATCATATTAATTTTTCTTTTCTGATAATGGTAAAATAGATACAGAAAAATAGGACATAAAATATAGACTAAATCACTTATTTTTAAAACATTTTCAAAGATGGCATCACTTACATCATCGGCAAAAATAGTAAGTGATAATAATGATACAGAAGCAAATGAACTATAATAATGATAGTAGATGCTATTTATAATACAAATAACCGAGAAAAAGATAGATAATATCATAAAATATTTTATTTTGTTTTTTCTTTTGATAAAGAAAGAGAATAAAGTTACTAAAACTAAAAAACCTAAATCAATTAACATTGGTGATATTCGAAAGATATCTTTAATGGTTAGAATTCTTAATAATATGGTGTTTATTAGATTTAGCGCAATGAAAAATATCTCTAATTTATAGTTTTTGAAAATATTGATAATAGTTTTTTTAATATTCTTTAATTTTATTTTTTTCATTTCCATCACTAGGATAATTATAGCATAAAATAAAAAAAATGTGAAATTAATTCACATTATTTTGTAGTATCAAATCCAAATTTTTTGTTGAACTTTTCAACTTGTCCTTTTTTGGCTACAGAACTTTGTTTACCTGTATATGCAGGGTGACATTTTGAGCAGACCTCAACTTGGATATTTTCTTTTGTCGACTCTACTTCGAAAGTATTTCCACATGCACAAGTAACTGTTGCTTTTGTATAGTTTGGATGAATATTCTTTTTCATATTTTCTCTCCTTCCGCCATGACAAATGTCATAGTAATAAAATCACGAGTTATATTATATCAGTTATTTTGTAAATTTTCAACTATTAATTGAGAAATTTTTTCATAACCTCGAAGATTGGGGATAAAGTTTGGTGTTTTGGCTAAGTATTTTGGATTATTATTTAATATTTCCGAAAGATTTATATAAATGAAATTGTTTTTTTGGCATAGATTTTGAAGTTTGTAATTGGCGTAATTAAAAATATCATCACTAGTTCCTAAACTGTTATAATATCCTAAAACATATACTTTATCGTGATGGAATTTGTTTATGTGATTTAATATCTTACTATAATTAATTATCATATTATCTATATATGTGTAAATATTTTGATTATTTTTTTCTAGTTTGTAATATATTTCATTCATACCGAGAGAAATTGTTATGATATCAGCTTTTTTGATTAATCTATTCAGTGATATGTCATCTTTTGTTTCGTTATATTTTAAGACATTTAGAATATCGGTAATTTGATAGTCGTTTTCGGTAAATAATTTATTGTATTCTTTGAGCATTCCTTTTGATATTAAGTAGTCTTTGACAAAATCATTATAGCCATAGGAGACTACACCATACTCATTGGTTCCTTTGGAAAGAGAGTCTCCAATTGTCAGATAAAATATTTTTTTATCGATAGTTTTATTGTAGATGAAATAACACGATAAAAAAAGAATTGCTATTAAAAATACTTTCTTCATATTACACCTAATAAAGTATATTTATATCAATTCTATTTTAGCACCGACCTTAGATAGTTTTTGGCAAATACCATCATATCCACGCATGATAAATTTAATATTATCGATAATCGTCGTACCGTTTGCAATAAGACCACAGATGAGCATTGAAGCGCCTCCGCGAAGATCTGTGGCAGTTACATTTTTTCCGGTTAAAGGGGTTAATCCTTTTATTTTAGCAATGCGGTTATTTCTAACGATTATGTTGGCTCCCATATGGTTAGTATCTATTATGTTTTGGAAACGATTTTCATAGATCGTCTCTTCGACGGTACTTGTCCCATGACACTGAGTTAAAAATGGTATTATGGGTTGTTGGAGATCAGTTGGAAAGCCAGGATATGGAAGAGTTTTTACTGATATTGCTCTATATTTATCAGAACTATTTACGGTTATAGAATCTTCCTCGATATCGAGATTTACTCCGGCTTCAATTAATTTAGAAGTTAAAGCCTCAATATGGGATGGAATGATATTTTTTATCTTGAGATTTTCTCCAAGTAGTGAACCTATTATTACGTATGTTCCGGCTTCAATTCGATCTGGTATTACCTCGTGAAATGATTTATGTAGGCAATCTACCCCTTCAATATTGATAACATTAGTTCCCGCTCCTTTTATCTTAGCACCCATATTGTTTAAAAAAGTAGCTACATTGGCAATTTCTGGTTCTTTGGCAGCATTTTTAATAGTTGTCTTTCCTTTGGCTTTGACTGCTACAAGGATGGCGTTAATAGTGGCGCCGACACTTGGCATATCGAGATATATTTTAGTTCCTACTAATTCTTCGGCATCAATTGTATAT
>CANQKK010000118.1 GCA_947624475.1 uncultured Bacilli bacterium | reverse complement strand
GAATAGCGATGCTCTTCTCGGGAGTTAAAAATAGTATTTCTCCGTTAATATGGCTTTTGAAGGTAACACCCTCTTCGGTAATATCTTTTGGCCTAGCAAGAGAAAATACTTGGTAGCCTCCGGAATCTGTTAAGATAGGACCATCATAATTCATAAATTTATGAAGACCTCCGGCTTTATCTACGATATCTTCTCCCGGTCGTAACCACAAATGATAAGTATTAGATAGAATTATACCTGAACCGATTTCTTTAATTTCATTTACATCTAAAGTCTTAACTGTCGCCTGGGTACCTACTGGCATAAACATTGGAAGTTCAAAAGTACCATAGTTTGTCTCTAAAGTACCATATCTAGCATTAGTATTTTTATCTTTATGTAAAAGGGTATATTTAATCTTCATAATTAACCTCACTTCTGCCTTATTATATCAGAAAGAGAACTTAAAGTAAAGAACTAAGAAAAATAGATTTCTTATTTCTTTATATATAAAAAGGCTGACGGACCTAAGTCGCGCCAGCTCTAAACTCATATGAATTATATAATAATGTATGAATATATTTTAGTTACTTCGCAAAGTAACATTACATTTTTCTTGTACTTCTTTGATTATCTTATTAAATACTTCGTTTACTTCTTCTTGTGTTAGAGTTTTGTTTGCATCTCTAAAGATAAGTGAGTATGCTACTGATTTTTTGCCTTTCTCGATATTATCGTAGACGTCGAAGACGTAAACTTCATCTAATAGTCGGCCCCCCGACTTTTTAATTTGTTTCTTTACTTCGTCACTAGTTAGGTCATTATCTAAGATAAAGGCAAGGTCTTTTACTATTTCTGGATATTTAGGTGCCTCTTTATACTTAAGTGGTTTTACTGTCTTTTCGTATAATTTAGTAACCGATAGTTCACATACATAGACGTCATCTTTTAAATAACTAGGATGAACTTTACCGATAATACCGATAGTATCTTTGGTATCGATAACTATTTTAGCACTTATTTTAGGATGAATCTCTGGGTATACTTCGGGTATAAATGAATATCTATTTTTAAATCCAAGGTAATCTAAAAGATTTTCAACTACTCCCTTTATAGTATAGAAATCACATTTGTTATCTTTATTTTTCCAAAGGTCAATTAGATAATCTCCGCGCATTAGTATAGATGCTTTGACATCTTCTTCATAATTTATATCATAAGTTTTAGAAATTTCATATATAAGTATATTATCTACTTTTCGCGATTTATTATATTCGTAAACGGAAATTAATGATGGAAGAAGGCTCGTTCTAATAACTGATTTATCGATACTCATTGGATTAGGTAAGGTAATATTTTTTTTATCTTCATATTTAAAAGTATTTGCCATATCGGGACTAGTCAAGGTATAAGTCTTAACTTCGTTTAGTCCTAGTGTTCTAAGTCTTTTGGATACTTCTTTTCTAATTGCTACGTCTTTGGCGTACATACCTCTTCTGATTGCAACTTTAGGAAGCGTCGATACTAAATTATGGTAGCCATAGAGCCTACCTATTTCTTCGGCAATATCGTTGACGTTAGGATCGATATCTAATCTTCTTCGCGGAATGGTAACGGTAAAAGTTCCTTTTTCGTACTTGTAATCAAAATCAAGTCTCGAAAGTTCAACTTTAACGTCCTCATCGGTAAGTTCAAGGCCAAGTAATTTAGTTATCATCGCGGTTTTAAATGTTACTACTTTTTCTTTCTTATCTACTTTATCGTGCTTTACTATCCCCGTAAGTACTTTGGCTCCGGCATACTTCTCTAGGAGATGAACTGCTCTTTCCATTGCCATATCGGTGTATTCATAGTTTAGTCCTTTTCCGTATCTAATTGAAGCCTCACTCTTTAAATTTAACCTCGAAGAGGTATATCTTATAGCAGTGGAGTTAAATATTGCACTTTCGATTAAAATATTTTTGGTGTTCTCATCTATTTCTGTATTTTCTCCGCCCATTACTCCAGCGATACACACAGGCTTTTTCGAGTCGGTAATAACAATATCGTTAGTAGTAAGATTTCTTTCGATACCATCTAGAGTAACTATCGTCTCATTTTCTTTGGCTTCTCTTACTAAGATTTTATCTCCTAGTTTATCTTTATCGAAGAAATGAAGGGGCTGACCGAACTCTAACATTACGTAGTTTGATATATCGACGACGTTGTTAATTGAACGCATGCCTGCTGATATTAATCTCTTCTTAATAAACTCAGGCGATGGTCCTATTTTGACGTCTTTCACCATTCTTGCGAGATAGTAAGGACATAAATCGGTATCGACTTTTAAAGTTAGATAGTCACTTACTTTTTCTTTTATCTCGTCATGACTCATATCGGGCAAAGTAACTTTTTTATTAAGTATCGATGCTATCTCGTAAGCAAATCCAATTTGGTAGTAGCAGTCATTGTTACGGTGTTTATGAACGTCAAGTTCGTATAGTGTATCGTCTGTTCCTAAATAGATGTTAGCGTCTGTTCCAACTTCGATATCCGAACTTACTTCTTCGATTCCTCTCTTCCAGGTCTCTTCGGTCTTCTCTTCGAGGCCGAGTTCGAAAAGAGCGCATATCATGCCATTTGATTCCACACCACGAATTTTACTTTTCTTAATTTCAAAA
>CANQKK010000117.1 GCA_947624475.1 uncultured Bacilli bacterium | reverse complement strand
GATCCCTTTCTCTTTTCTTCATCATACATATTTTTCAATCCTCCTTTACATTAACAATAATATCAAATTATTATTAAGTAATAACAATTCAGTAAAATATATAGAGTTTTTTGACATTTATAAATAATTACTATATAATAACTTAGTCAGAAAGAAGGCGAAAAATTATGTCAGACTTAAATATAAATAATATAGGAAATGATATATCAAATTATTTATATGTTTCAGAAGATAATCCTAAACTACAATATTTGTATTTTCTAGGAGAGAATTATCAAAATCAGAAAGAGACTAATACAATATTTAATTATAAACTTGTTACTTCATATAAACATATAGTTGATATTACATCTAAATTTATTAAAGAATTAAATACTCAAAAAGATGTAACTAGTTATTATATTATTTTCGCTTATCTTTTATGGAATGGATATCTATCACAAAATAATAAGTATATATATTCTAAAGAAAACTTATTAGATATAAGTGGTTTTTTTGGAATTGATATTATAACAGGAAAAGGAAACTGTAAATCTATATCGGAGTTCTTTAATGATATCTTAAAGAAATCTGGATTTAATTCTACTTTTTTAGTTAATTCTTTTAATAATATGTATCGTGATTATATTGTAGATATTACTCAAAGAATTAAAACTGGACCTATTACCAAAAAAGTAAGTTTTACTTCTTCTACTTATTTAGATCCTATTGGTACTCACTCTTCTATTTTAGTCAAAGAAAATAATAACTACTATATACTAGACGCTACCAACTTAGCAGTCTATAAAACTGATAACTTACTAAATGCAAGTCTATATAATGGTCTTGGAACTTGTCAAATAAAACCTTGGGGATTTATCGTATACGAAAATTTAAAACAAGATGATGTTCAAAATATTATAAATGCCATAAGAAGTCAAAATATCTCTTCTTTTATGACTCATGAAGAAATAAAAGAAAAAAGTGAAAATGCTCTTCTTGTTTGCAGAAAAAATAAAGCACTAATATTAGACTTTCATAAGAGTATTCAAAAAGATATAAATAATATTTATAATAATATATAAATAAAAATTCACGAGAAAATTCGTGATTTTTTATTTAATTATATCTCTTTTAAATTCATATCATATACTTCTTCATTATTGACATAAAATACTACTTCTTCTAAATCATCATATATGTTATCTACTGATAAACTTACTGTATAAATTACTTCCTCTAAAATATTTTTACTATCCAAGTCATTTAATAAAAGTTCATTAAAGTTAAGTTTCAAAGATTTATCCGACAGTTCATAGTCGATAAGTTCCGTACTAGCATTTAAATAACTCATCAAATTAGTCTCATATATTGGAGAACTACTAAGTTCTTTAATAATTACTTTTATCTTATCCTCTCCTGTTGAATTTACATACTTAGTAACTGGTACATAGTATTCATTATCATTATATTTATTAACATAGTACATCGTATAAGACTCAATATCATTAGTGGTAACTAAATCATATGTCTTATTAACACCATAACTCTTATCAAGTACACTAGGTAACATCTTCTTACTACTTGGTAAATTAGTAAGAACCTCCCCCTCTACTTTTATTATAACTTTATCAATTCCATCGATACTAGTAAGAGTATATATAATTGCTTCGATCATCTTTTCCTCTTCATTTTCCGAAACATCTAATATTTCTTTTGAAAAATCGATTGTAAGAATTTTATCTGTTAAATCTAGTGATAAAATACTAGTTCCTGGAGGTATGATACTTCTAAACCCATTAGGAATAATATTTGACTTACTTCCTCCAATAACAAGACCCTCGATAAGATCTTCCGCTAAATCTTTCTTTTCACACTTACAAGTAGGAATAACCGTTCTTGCAACATAATCATCACTATCGACTAAATATATCGTACCAACGACATTATTATAGTCATAAGTTACACTATCATTAGATAAATTAATATCTCTTCTATTATCTGGTATCAAATAAATAACAAGAAGAATAAGAACTGCACAAGAGGCCACCATAATCTTTTTCATCGAAAATCTTTTAAGCATAACATCACCTAGTAAAATATATGTCCTAAGTAGCAGATAAATTACTCAAAAAGAAAAAGTCACCATAAGTGACTTATAAAGTTATTTCTCCTAGTCGCATAAGTTCTACTACTGCTTGTGCTCTACCCTTCACCGATAATTTTTGCATTGTATTAGATATATGATTACGAACAGTCTTTTCACTAATATTTAATATCTCTGCAATTTCTCTAGTAGTTTTATTCTCTACCAATAGAGAAAAAACTTCTTTTTCTCTTTTTGTTAGTATACTTTTATTCATAAATACCTCTCTTCCCTATAGGGTGGTTATGTTTATTCATAATATTGTATTCAACATAACAAATTAAGTGAGGTATTTTTTTCACATTTTAATTAAATTTTACCGAAATATACATTTTTTCATCAAATTCACTTTGAACAAGTCTCATTATATCATTAGCAGCCTTAGCACTAGAGTCATCAGAATCCAAGACGACCCTAATATTATCACCATCTATTTTAACAAAGTTTTCACAGGAACATGACTGTTTAATTTTCTCCTCGAGTGTCTCTTCGATCGAAGAATTTTTATTTATCGATTTAAGTTCTTCGAAAGCACTA
>CANQKK010000116.1 GCA_947624475.1 uncultured Bacilli bacterium | reverse complement strand
TATAAAATTAATAATGTTAATTGGAAAAATATTATCCTTGCAGATACATTAAAAGTAGTAGAAAAAGATAAATTTGATTATGTCATAGGAAACCCACCATACATTAAATATAAAACCTTGAAAGAAAATGATAGGCAATATATTAGAAGTAATTTTAAAACTTGCGAGAGGGGAAAGTTTGACTATTGTTATGCATTTATAGAAAAAAGTATTAATACTTTAAAGAAAAATGGAAAGATGGCATATCTAATACCAAGTAGTATTTTTAAAAATGTATTTGCAAGTGAGCTACGAAATTACATAAAGCCACACATAGAAAATATATATGATTATACAACTCAACAATTATTTGATGAGAACACTAATGATGAACATAGTCAGCGATTAACATCTTCTGCAATTATGGTATTAACTAAAGATAGTAATAATGACTTAATACAGTACCAAGATGTAACAGCAAAAATTCAAGTAACAATTAATAAAAATGATTTGGGTAAAAAATGGATTTTTTCAAATGAAAAAGAACAAGAAACTAATAAAGATAAATTTAGTAAATATTTTGTGGCTAGTAATAGTATTGCTACCTTATATAATAAGGCTTATGTTATTAATAATTACATAGAAAAGGATGAGTATATATATACTGATAAAAATGAGAAAATAGAAAAAGAAGTAACTAAAGATACTATTAGCCCAAAGAATTTTGGTAAAGAAATAAAGCAAAAAATAATATTTCCATACTATTATGATAAAGGAGAACTAGTAAGGTATACAGAAGAAGAGTTTGAAAGGAAATTTCCAGAAGCATGTAATTATTTGAAAAATAATTACGACGAAGAACTACGAAACAGAAGGTCAGATAAAAATGCAAGGTGGTTTGAATATGGAAGAAGTCAAGCACTAAAAAGTAGCAATCAGAAGAAATTATTACTATCAACAGTTATTACAAATGAAGTAAAAACAAAAATTTTACCAGCAACTAATATACCATATTCAGGAATATGTATTACAGCAATTGGTAAAAAAGGCTTAGAAGAGGCACAAAAGATATTAAAAAGTAATGAGTTTTTACAATATGTAAATAAAATAGGAATTCATGCAAGTCGGTGAATCTTTAAGAATAACAGCACATGATATTAATGAATATATGTTCTAATATAAGGAGATAGCAATGGAAAAATTAGAATTTAGAGTTGGTGCAAAAGCAGCTCAATTAATTGGTAGAGAAAATATTGCAGCAGTTGATGGAGCTTTAATAGAATTAGTAAAAAATGCATATGATGCTGATGCTCAGTGTGTATACATACAATTTAATATGCCTTTTCCCAATATTCCAAGAGAAATAAAGCAAAATTATTTGGAAAAATATTTAGACCTTCAAGAGGTAGAGCAAATTATGCCATTTTATGATGAATTAGGCGATGGAATATTGAGAAGGAAAGAGAATCTTACAGAAGAGCAATTAGAAAAAATACAAAGTTTATTATATGCTAAAAATGAAATTGTAGTTGTAGATAATGGAATAGGAATGACAAAAGATATAATAAAAAATAATTGGATGAATATTGCTATAAGCGAAAAAGAAGATAAAATATATAGTCCAAAAGGAAGAATAAAAACTGGGGCAAAAGGAATAGGAAGATTTGCCTTAGAAAAGTTATCTATGTCTACACGAGTATATTCGAAAGCTAATAATGAAGATGTTTTAGAATGGAATATAAATTGGAGGCAATTTGATAAAGCAAAGTTATTAAATGATATTAAAGCAACTTTGGAAGAGAGGAAGGAAAGTTATAAACAAATAGTTGAGCAAAAAATTGGAAAAGAAGAGTTTAAAAAATTAGAAAAGTTTGATTGGTCTTCTGGAACAATGATTATAATGAATCCTACAAGGGAAGAATGGAACGAAAGATTATTTATAAAAGTAAATAAAAATATGAGAAGCATAAATCCTTTAGGCTCAGTAGACACATTTGAAATTTATATAAAGAATACATATAATGAAGAATTTGATTTTATTAGTAATAATCTTGAAATAAATGACTTTGATTATCGCATTAAGGCAGACTTTGATGGAATAAACAAAATAAAGGTATTACTAAAAAGAAACGAAGTTGACTTACATAAAACAATTGCTAAAACGAGTCGAGGAGATAAAAAGTATGAATTTAAATTGGATGAGTTTTGGCAAAGAGATGCTTTTAAGAAAAAGGACTATCATAAGGAAGATTTTGAAAAAGAAATACAAAAACAAATAATAGCTAGTGAAGAAATAAAATCTTATGATATAGATAAATTAAAAAATGTAGGAAAATTTTCAGTAACAATGTATTTCCTAAAAAGGGGCAATAGTGAAGAATCTATTATAAAGAAAATAAAGGTAAGAGAAAGGAAGGAATTGACAGATAAATTTTCTGGAATAAAAATATATAGGGATAAATTCAAAGTACGTCCTTATGGAGAACAAGACGATGGAATGTATGATTGGCTAGATTTAGGTTTAAGATCACAAAAGAGTCCTGCTGGTCCTGGACATCAAAGTGGACGTTGGAGGGTATATACAAACCAATTAATTGGATATATTGAAATTGGAAGAAATGAAAATCCTAAATTAACGGATATGGCTAATAGAGAAGGGCTTAGTGCAAATGATGAATATTATATTTTTATTCAATTAATACAAGCAATTATAGATACCTTTGA
>CANQKK010000115.1 GCA_947624475.1 uncultured Bacilli bacterium | reverse complement strand
AGAGTTTGAACAGATGGAACTTGAATTTTTCTGTAAACCGGGAACTGATTTAGAATGGCATAAATACTACAAAGATTTTTGCTATAATTATCTTTTATCACTTGGAATAAAAAAAGAAAATTTAAGACTTCGCGACCATTCGAAAGAGGAACTTTCCTTTTATAGCAATGCTACTACTGACATTGAATATAATTTTCCTTTTGGTTGGGGAGAGTTATGGGGAATTGCATCTCGTACGGACTATGACTTAAGTTGCCATGAAAAAGTATCAAACCAGCAACTTAAATATCTCGATCCTGAAACAAATGAAAAATACATTCCTTATGTAATTGAACCATCAGTAGGAGTTGAAAGAACTATCTTAACCATTCTTTGTGATGCTTATGAAGAAGAAACTTTAGAAGACGGAACAACGAGAGAAGTAATGAAATTTCATCCATATCTAGCCCCGTATAAAGTTTGTATTCTACCTTTAGTTAAAAAGTATCACAGTCAAAAAGCTGAAGAAATATATCGTGAATTATCAAAGTACTTTATGGTAAATTATGATGAGGCCGGAAGTATTGGAAAAAGATATCGAAGAGAAGATGTAATCGGAACTCCATATTGTATAACAGTAGATGACGAAACATTACATAATGGTACTGTTACGATAAGAGATAGAGACACGATGAAGCAAGAAGTAATAAAAATAGAAGAAATAAAAAATTATGTTGAAGAGAGGATAAAATTCTAGAAATTTCTCTCTTTTTCTTTACACTTACTGCTTTTATATGTTATAATTTAAGAGTAAATAGTAGGTGAGACAAATGGAAGATAAAAATAAAACCATTATTTCATATATAGAAACTAAAGTAAGGGAAGTAGAAAAATTATCGATGTCTATTCCTCGTGAAAACATTGAAAAGTTATGTAATATTTTCACTAATCGTAATGAAGATATAAACATTATTAAAACAAAAATAGATTCTATTTTTACTAATAGTATTGCAACTTACAAAGATGCTCTCGAAAAACTTGGAAATACCTATAATGAAATAGTCAATGTATATCAAAAGATTGAAGATATGAATAAAACTTCTGCGAAATTATATTTAGCCGGAGGAATTATTCCATATATCTTACTAGGTGAGCCATCCGAAAGAAGACATAGTAATCTAGACTTACTATGTTCGAAAGAAGATTTACCATTCATCAGAGAAATATTTCGAAAGAAAGACTTATATGAACCCAAAAGAGACAGTCTTACCTATACGGTAAATAATATCGATTATGGTTTCCAAGTTGTAATTGATGGTGTAAGAGTAGATATTGCTCCTTTTGAAGTGACTGACGATGGAATAAGAGAATACAACTTCGATTATAAAAGAAGAGTAGGCCGTATTAAAAATATTGCTGCTAAATTTAATGATTATATCGTTCCGTATGTTTCGTCGGATAACAAAAAATATATGACTTTATCATTAGAGTTTTTAATTGCCAATAAGTTACTAACTAACAGAGAAAAAGATAAAAAAGATATTGAAAAAATAAGAGAATGCAATGGTATAAGTGACGATAAGATAAAGAAACTTCCTCTTCCTCTTATCAAAGAAGAAAAATTAGTTGGAGATAATCTTGAGTTTACTAGCACTATGCCTCGGATTAAACTAGAAATACCAAAGAAGAACAATAATAAAGGATTTATAAATTTTGCCACGATTCTTTTACTTATTGGAATAGTTGTATGTATAATTTTAGGAAGTTAACAAAGACTTGAAAAAGCCTTTTTTTTATTATAAAATATATTTGTGATTTTTATGGAAAAAATGTTTAATAGTTGCAAGATATGTCCTAGAGAATGTGGCATCAATAGAAATAATAATCAGATAGGCTACTGTGGGGCTTCAAATAAAATGAAAATTGGAGGGTACCATCTTCATATGTGGGAAGAACCAATTATAACTGGAAGGCACGGTTCAGGAACCATCTTTTTTTCAAATTGTAGTTTAAAATGTATTTACTGCCAAAACTACGATATAAGTATTAAAAAGAAAGGAGAAGAAATAACTATCGATCGTTTTGCGGATATTTGTCTATATCTCCAAAATAAAAAGGCCGAAAATATAAATCTCGTAACACCCACGCATTATCTTCCTTTAATAAGAGAGGGACTTATTTTAGCCAAAGAAAAAGGCCTTAATATTCCCATTATATATAATTCTTCCGGCTATGAAAAAACCTCTTCTCTAAAATTACTCGATGGCTTAGTAGATATCTATCTTCCTGATTTTAAATACTTTAATAATTCCCTTGCAAAATATTCTAAAGTAGATAACTATTTTGAAATAACTACTAAAGCCATTGAAGAGATGTTTCAGCAAGTGGGAACTCCTATCTTCAAAAATAAATTGTTACAAAGCGGAGTAATAGTAAGACACCTTGTTCTCCCCGGCCATGTTGATGACTCGAAAAATATAATAAAATATCTATATGATAAATACCACGATAATATTATAATTAGCATCATGAATCAGTATACTCCAATAAGAAAAGTAAAATATTCTAATCTAAATAGAACCGTTACCCAAAGAGAATATGAAGAAGTTATAGACTATGCGTATAATTTAGGTATAAGACTTTGTTTTGTCCAAGATGGGGAAAGCCAAAGTGAGAGTTTTATTCCAAATTTTAAAGGCGATACACTAATATAAAAATATACCTCCTTTCCAAAGGTATATTGTATCAT
>CANQKK010000114.1 GCA_947624475.1 uncultured Bacilli bacterium | reverse complement strand
CCAGGATGAAGTACAATATACTTGATTCCAAGAATGTGACATCTTTTAATTTCTTCACGCAAAAATGATACGGAAAAATCAAAGTTATCTAGATTGGCTAAGTTGACGATATAAGGAGCATGAACGATAACTTTATTGATATCGATACCCTTTTCTTTCATGAGAGCGACAGCCTTGGAAGTAAGACTCGAATCAATTTCACCTCTCTTAGTATTTTGTGGTGCTCCCGTATAGAACATAAATGTATTTGAACCATAACTTAAGGCTTCCTGAACGGCTCCTAATAGACCTGTACTATTTTTATATGATACATGACTTCCTATAATTAACTGCATATTTATACCTTCTTTCTTATTTAATTATACTATGTCTTTATGTAAATGTCACGATTTAATTCATGAAAAAAAGTAACGCTTGGTTACTTTAAATCTTGTTCTCTTCCATTATCTTGGGTACTTAGAGCCCAAACTTTCTTTCCAGATACTGAAAACTTACCACCGCTAGGTTGTGCTATTAATAAAACTTCGGCCGAACCATTATTTCTTATTCTAATAGCGGAACAACTAGCAGTTATCGTACTAGTATCACTAGAAATATCTCCTGTTGGTGCCTCTCCTGTCAAAACGATATTGGTATCCGATAACTCTAGTATTTCAGCTAATTTTCCAAGGGAACCGATACAAGTCCAAGTAGATGGTACCTGTTCCGCTTCCGATAGTGTTTTTACTGTAGCAATAGAATCTTCGGCAACTATTTTATCATAATTTGAAGCAACTTGTTCCGATAGTTCCCAAAGAGACGTCAATTTTGCATCTCCGACACTATTGAGGACAGTAGGAACAGTAATAACGACAATAATAGCAAGAATAACAATGACCGCTAGTAGTTCTATTAGGGTAAATCCTTTTCTATTTAATTTCTTCATACTTAAAATTTTCCTCCTCTATTCTATACTTAAATGTTATCACAAAATAATCTTTTAGTCAATTACTTTTATTCAATATTACCCATTTTAAAATTAGTAATTAATTTTATTTAAGTTATATTTTTTTATAGATAGTAATAAATTTATGACCATATTTCTTATGCTTAATTTGTTTTAAATTTGGATACTTTTCCTCTAGTTTATCAAAACTGTATTCCAAAATTAGTAATCCTTCTTTATTTAAAAGTTCGTATTCGCACGCCAAACTAATTACTTCTTTCATAACTTCCATTTTGTAGGGAGCATCTACTAAAATGATATCTAACTTTATATTGTTTTCTTTTAGATACAATAAAGCATCTCTATAGTCTTTCTTGATAATAATACTCTCACTGCAAATATTTAAATTTTGTAGATTCTTATTTAAATATTTTAGTATCTCATCATTATTATCGACGAAATAACATTTTTTTGCTCCGCGGGAAATTGCCTCGATTCCGAGACTTCCACTTCCACAAAATAAATCTAAAACTATCTTGGAGTCAATACTATTTTGAATGCTATCGAAGAGGGACTCTTTTACGCGGTCCATCGTCGGTCTCGTGGTTTCGACATTATAGCCTTCAATTTTTTTTCCCTTTAATTTACCACTTATAACTCGCATCAGTGACACCCTCTTACATCGGTCAATTCTTTAAATTTTTTGTTGATTTTTAAAACGTAGTAAAAGAGTTCACTGTAATATTTCATATAGAAAGAATAATCACTATTTTCATATATTTCTTTTTTTAGTGCCATGGCTTCATACTTATCTTCACAATTACGATATCTTTTTATTTTATTTAGCAAAGCATCATTATTTATGACATTGCTTTTATAGTGTTCTAACTTTTCAATTAGAGGACTATTTTCAATAATCGTAATTAGATTATTCGTACTTGCAATTACTTTATCCATCAGCGCCACTTCATGCTCTTTTCCATTTCTCTTTTGATGTCTCTTTCCTTGATGGCTTCTTTTTTATTATAGTTTTTCTTACCCTTAGCAAGTCCTATTTCAACTTTGGCTCTTCCTCTTACGAAATATATTCTAAGAGGTATTAAAGTATATCCTTCGATTTCTAATTTACTCTTAAACTTCAGTATTTCTCTTTTATGGAGAAGAAGTTTACGGGACCTAGTCTCATCATGATTATAGCGGTTTCCTTCATCGTAATGTGATATATGGGCATTTATTAAATATATTTCATTTTTTCTTACGATGGCATAACTATCTTTAATATTGGCTTTGCCTAGGCGAATCGATTTGATTTCCGTACCAGTTAAAACAATACCTGCTTCGGTAGTACTTTCTATTTCATAATTGTACCTTGCACTTCGATTCAATATTTCCATAGTGTTGTTTCCTTTCTTCCTATATTGTACCAAATTTCTGACAAAAAGTCATCAGTTTACTAAAATATCTTTACGTTATGTTAATTTTTATTTGGAATTCCGTTTTTTATGCTATTTACAGTTTTATCCTCAGATACTTCATCAAACAAATTAGATAAGTCATAAATTCATAAAATGTCAAATTATCTATTATTTTGAAGAATATTACCTGCTGGTAGTTATAAAAATTCTCTTTAAAAAGCGCAAAAAAGTTAGTATAAATTACTAACTTAGAGCCACTACGGGAACGGTATTATCCATATTTTTAACGACAGCACTATATTTATTATATAGTCTTTCATAATCACTATTATATGATGCGATATCCGGATTAGAAAATGGTATAACTTTATAATTGTGCCAACCAGGATGTGAAGTATATAAAAGTTCGTTATT
>CANQKK010000113.1 GCA_947624475.1 uncultured Bacilli bacterium | reverse complement strand
CCACTTGATGTGCTATTTCCTCCTAGATACCATGTTGAATCTGCTATCTTGGCTTTTGTTGCTTCATTGATTGGTTTTCCATTAGTATAACTTCCTGTTCCATTATAGTATTCTTCATTTAATTTCTTTTTTAACGAGGCTTTTGCCCAGTTATTTTTATTTTCACTATCCCATGCTAAATTCCCTATTGATGTGTCTTTTATTATTTTTACTCCTTCTCCAAAAACTCCTATTATTCGCCATAGTTCACAAGTATCATTCGTCTGCTTACTATAATCTTCACAGTTAAAATATATATAGTTATTTGGATCTGCTCCATAATATCTGATGTTTCCTCCGTCTATTGAATTTGCTGTACCTCCTCCATCATTCATTAAATTAACTGATTTTGCATAGTGATATTTTTTACTATTATTTGTAACCTCATTTTTTTGTGCACTTTCATATAGATTAGTTATGTATGAGGCTAAAGTAATACTATTTTTATACTTTTCTTCTACTAAAGTAAATCCAGATGGTACGATTAAGTCTCCACCTTTTTCATAACCTAATATTGTCGATATTGTAACAGTATTTGCTGTATCAGCATCATTTATTAATCGAAGTTTGATATATTTATATTCATGTTCATCTATTGATCCTTTTGCCTCATCTTCTGAGTCTTCATAGACTTTTACTTTTACTTTTTCTTCATTTCCTGAAGGAGAGTATCCTATACCATAGTTTACTTTTCCTTTATTACTATTAAATAGTTTATATATTATTGTCTTACCACCCTTAGCAGGTACACTTATAGTATTATTCTGTTCATTTTTTAAATCTATTGAATAGACATTATTATTATCAGTATTAGCACCAATTAATGTATTAGTAGCAAATGTACTATATAATAATCCTGAAAGAAATACAACAGCAACTAATAAAACAGACATAACTATTATTTTCTTCTTTGACATATTCTTCTTTCCTTTCTCTAAAAAGATTAATTATCTATGTTCTTTATCTATCTAAATTATAGCAGACTTTATTCTTATTTTCAATAATTAAATATTATTTTTTTCGATATATTTAATTATAAAATGAATATAAATAATTAAATAACATATTGAAAAAGAAAAACCTCCAATTACATCACTCGTATAGTGTACTCCAAAATATATTCTACTTATTCCTATTAATAATATTATTAGGCTAATTATGGTAATTAAACTAATTTTAAGTTTTTTATTTTTAATATATCTATATATTAAAAATATTAAAAAGCCATAAAAAGCCATACTTACCATAGCATGACCAGATGGATAACTGTAACCTCTTTCTTCTATTAACATATACTCTGGTCTATCTCTATGTAAAATAATTTTTATTATATTATTTAGTAAAGTAACTAAAATAAGATTAGAAGCAATTGCTATACTTATTTTTTTATTATTTATTATAATAAAAGATAATATTGTAATTAAAATAAGCCATATCGAACTACCTAAATTAGTTATTAATCTCATAATATTATTAATAATATTATTATCTGTATAGTTAGAAACTACTCTTTGTGAAAAAGCATCTATTCTTATTTCTTTTCCTAAAATAATTAATACTGTGATAAATAAGAATATAATAAGACAAATAGTTGATACTATATATTTCTTTTTCAATATATCACCCTCTACTTAAATATTGCTATTATAATCATATCACAAAATTAAAATATTTTGTCATATTTAGTAGTATTATTTTAAATATTTTACTAAAATATTATTTTTTTAATTTAACCGCAGTTCCATAAGCAATAACTTCCGCTGCTCCTGCCATAACCGAAGAAGAACCATATCTGATATTTATAATAGCATCTGCTCCCATATTAGTAGCATCATCTGCCATTCTCTTCGTTGCAATTTGTCTTGCACTCTGTAGCATATCTGTATAGGCAGTTATTTCTCCTCCGACTATTGTCTTAAGTCCCGATAAAAAATCTCTTCCAATATTTTTAGACCAAACGACAGTTCCTTTGACAATACCAAGAGCATCTACTATTTCTTCTCCTGGTATATAATCAGTATTTACTAGCTTCATCTTCTTCTCCTTTCAATATTTCTCTTATAATAAACAAAATATTACCGTCGAAATAATTGTTCCAAACATATCTTTAATTTTTAAATAATTTTAATTAGCCTTATCTATCTTACTAATTCTATCTTGTTTATATTCTCTTCATCATAAATTCGATAATCATTCTTTCGATACTAATATAGACTATTCCAAGGTCAATGTCAATACACTCTCTACATGCCTCGTATTAGGGAACATATCAAATAAAGTAATATCTTTAAGTTTATACTTATCTTCTAGTAACTTAATATCTCTAGCTAAAGTAATAGGATTACAAGATACATAGACTATTTTTTTAAAATTACCAGATATAATTTTCTTAATAACTTCTTTATCTAGTCCACTTCTAGGTGGATCGACAACTAAAGTATCAGCATCTATCTTTGTAATTTCACTAGCCTTTTTTCTTTCAAAGACAATATTATCTATCTTATTAATTTTTTTATTCATATTGGCTGATATGACAGCATCATCATTAACTTCAATTCCAATTACCCTATCAAAATTTTTTGATAAATATATTCCAATTGTTCCAGCTCCACAGTATAAATCAAGAAGTAACTTACCAGTACCAGCATACTCTAAAACTTTATCATATAACTTAGAAATCATATCAGTACTAACTTGAAAGAAAGAATTAGGATATATAGCATAATTAAATTTATCTATAA
>CANQKK010000112.1 GCA_947624475.1 uncultured Bacilli bacterium | reverse complement strand
TCCTCAATTGGCGAAGAAGCATCGACCATCGAAGATGTCTATGAACCATATTTATTACAACAAGGTTATTTAAAAAGAACCGCAAGAGGAAGAGTAGTTACTGATAAAACATACGAACATTTAGGAATTGAAAAGTAAAATTTTATAAAAATGTTCTAGAAGTATTTACAAAACATAATTTTTAGTGTATTATTAAATTGTTCCTTGAACATGGTTTTATGGTACCTCTTACCTAAAACTAAGTTAAAGGTGAAAATATGAAAAGGAGGAAAAAATAAAATGGCTTTAACAAAAGATGAAAAGACAAAGATCATTAAAGAATTTGCAAGAGATAGTAAAGATACTGGTTCACCAGAAGTACAGATTGCAATTCTAACTAGTGAGATTACTGCTTTAACAGAACACTTAAAGAATCACAAACAAGATAAGAACTCGAAGAGAGGGTTACTTATAAAAGTTGGTAAAAGAAGAAGTTTATTAAACTACTTACTTAAAACTGATGTTAAGAGATACCGAGCAGTAGTTGAAAAACTAGGACTTAGAAGATAAATTAATAAAAGTAGGCACTCTTTTTTGAGTGTCTTTATTTTTGAAGAGAAAATTTAATTTAAAGTATTGGAGGTAGATGAGATGAAGAAAGTATTTGAGTTAGATTTTTATGGAAGAAAAATAGTTGTTGAAAATGGAGAATTAGCTAAACAAGCGGATGGAGCTGTTCTTGTAAGATATGGAGATACTGTTGTTTTGAGTACTGCCGTGGTAAGCAAAAATGCTAATTTACTATCAGACTTTTTTCCACTTATGGTATTATATCAAGAAAAATTATATTCCGTAGGTAAGATACCTGGTGGCTTTATTAAGAGAGAAGGTAAGCCTACGGATGCCGCTACTCTTGCTGCGAGAATGATCGATAGACCACTTCGACCTTTATTCCCTGAGGACTTTAAAAACGAAGTTCAAGTTGTTAATACCGTATTATCTGTCGATCAAGATAATTTGCCAGAACTTACCGCTTTATTTGGTTCATCACTTGCGGTATCAATAAGTAAAATACCATTTAATGGACCAGTTGCCGCAGTTAAAGTAGGTCGTGTTGATGGAAAATTAATTATTAATCCAACCGTTGCCGAAGCTGAAAAATCAGACATTGACCTTACAGTAGCGGGAACGAAAGATGCTATTAATATGGTTGAAGCCGGAGCAAGTGAAGTAAGTGAAGACGATATGTTAGAAGCACTTCTCTTTGGACATGAAGCTATTAAGAAATTGGTAGCCTTTGAAGAAGAGATTATTAATGAAATAGGTGTTGAACCTATGGAATATGAAAAATTAGAGATATCTTCTTCTCTTCGTAATGAAGTAGATAGTTATATAAGAGAGAGGCTCGATAAAGCTCTTCGCATTAAAGATAAACTCGAAAAGTATGCCGCTATTGATGATTTAGAAGAAGAAGTTATCAGTAAGTATAAAGAAGAATACGAAGATAAGATGAAGGATGATGAACTTAAAGAATTAGAAGTTAAGGTAGCTTTAATTTTTCATAGTGTCGAATATGAATTATTTAGAAATATTGTCGTAAAAGAGAAGACGAGAGCCGATGGAAGAAAAATGGATGAGATAAGACCATTATCGACAGACATTGATCTTCTTCCAAGAACACATGGTTCAGCCTTATTTACGAGAGGACAGACGCAGTCACTAGCGACGGTTACCTTAGGAGCTCTTGGAGAACATCAGATTTTAGATGGACTTGGAATTGAAGACGCTAAAAGATTTATGCTTCACTACAATTTTCCACCTTTCTCAGTAGGTGAAACAGGAAGATATGGAGCTCCAGGAAGAAGAGAGATTGGTCATGGTGAAGAAGAGTTTCCTTATACAATAAGAGTCGTATCGGAGATTTTAGAAAGTAATGGTTCTTCAAGTCAAGCAACAATATGTGCAGGAACAATGGCCTTAATGGCCGCTGGGGTTCCAATCAAAAAACCAGTTGCGGGTATTGCGATGGGACTTATTACGAGTGATGATGATTATACAATTTTAACGGATATTCAAGGTATGGAAGACCATTTAGGAGATATGGACTTTAAAGTTGCTGGAACAAGAGATGGTATCACAGCATTACAAATGGATATTAAAATAAGTGGTATTAATAAAGATATTTTAAAAGAAGCCCTTGCCCAAGCTAAGAAAGCAAGATTTGAAATCCTAGATGTTATTGAAAAACAAATTAGTAAGCCAAGAGAAGAAGTATCGAAGTATGCTCCTAAAATGGAAGTATTTACAATTAATCCAGATAAAATTAAAGATGTCATTGGTCGTGGTGGTGAAATGATTACTAAAATTATTTTGGAGTGTAGTAATGTAAATACAGTAAATGACATTAATGCTGTCAAAGTAGATATCGAAGATGATGGAAGAGTAATTATCTATCATACAGATAGGGAAATAATTGAAAAGACCGCTGAAAGAATTAAGAATATTGCAAGAGAAGTCGAAATTGGAAAAATATATACAGCGAAAGTAGTATCAGTCGAAGACTTCGGTATATTTGTCGAATTATGGCCGGGTTGTGAAGCGCTAATTCATGTATCACAATTAGATACTAAGAGAGTAGATAAACCAAGTGATTTATTTAAAGTAGGTGATGAAGTTAGTGCTATTGCAACAGGATATGATAAGAAAGGAAAACTTAATTTATCACGAAAAGAACTTTTAAAGAAATAAAAAGAAAGCTAGAATTTATCTAGTCTTCTTTTTCTTTATATAATAGGAAAGTAATCCGAATGGGATATCATATAGTTATACAACTAAAAGCGAGACATGTATCTCGTTTTT
>CANQKK010000111.1 GCA_947624475.1 uncultured Bacilli bacterium | reverse complement strand
TGTTTTGATGTGAACCCCAAATAGGAGAACCGTACGTACGGTGGTGTGAGAGGGACGAAATAATTTAATTATTTCTCTCTACTCGATTGATAAAAAGATATTATTATGGTAGAATTATCTTGTGGAGGATTATTATGTATTGTAGTAATTGTGGAAATAAAATAGATGAAAATGCTTATGTTTGTGTCAATTGCGGAGTAATAATAAAAAAAACTACTCCTTCTAAAATAAGTACTAAGAGTGTTAGTAAAACTAATTCTTCTATTACTGGAATTGTGAGCATTTTGCTTGCTAGTGTATCGCTTGTTTTTGGTTTATATGGTTTTATATTTGGTGATATCACCTCTGTCGGTATGTATACTTCTATTGTCGAAAGACTTACTTTTGCTATGAATTATAATTTGATACAATTTTTATTTGCTATAATTGGTCTTGTTTTTTCTCTTGTTGAAATTAATAAAAAAAGTAATAAAATCGGTTTATTTTTAGTATTGTTAGCATTTTTCTTTATCTTGAGTGAATTTGTTGTTATATTGATATATTAATATGTTTAATTTTGATTATAAAAAAAGTTTAGGACAAAATTTTATTAAAGATAAAGATGTTATTGATAAAATAGTTAATGCTACAGTATTTGAAAAAAATAATTTGGTTATTGAAATAGGACCAGGAAGTGGTGCTCTTACTAAAGAACTATTAAAGAGAGTGGATTATGCTATTCTATATGAAATTGATAGTAGGTTAGAGAAAATTTTAGATAAGGAACTTGCCAGTTATGGTAATTATGAACTTATAATTGGAGATTTTTTAGATGCTTCAGTTAATGATGACATAAGTAAATATAAATATGATAATTTATATATTGTGGCTAATCTTCCTTATTATGTTACTACTCCAATTATAAATAAGATTATTAAAGATAATATAATGGCTAAAGAAATAATAATAATGATTCAGAAAGAAGTTGCCGATAGGTTATCTGCTAGGCCTGGAAGTAAAGATTATGGGCAACTTACTGTATTACTAAATTACTATTTTGATATAGAAAAAGTAATTAGTGTAAGTAAGAATTCTTTTATTCCTAAACCTAAAGTCGATTCTGCTGTTATAAAGATGGTGCGTAAAGAGAAAAATTTAGAACTTAAAGATAGAGAATTTTTTGAGAAAATTGTCAGAGATAGTTTTAAATTTAAAAGAAAGACAATAAAAAATAACTTGTTTAATTATGATTTGAATAAAGTAGGTAATGTGCTTAATAAATATGGGTTTGATATTAATACACGAAGTGAAAATCTTTCTTATGAAGTATTTGTAGAGTTATGTAATGAACTTAGATAACTCTTTTTTGTGATATTTTTACTATATTTTTCATATTATTTTATGGGTGAGAAGTATGTTTCAAGTAGGGGATTTGGTTACGAGAAAATCTTATGATAATGATATTGTATTTAAGATAATTAGAATAGATGGAGATAATTGTTTTTTAAAAGGGCTTGTTGTTAGATTGTTTGCAGATAGTCCTCAAGAAGATTTGAAAATATATATGGATGATGATAAGGATGATTTTCTTCCTGAAATAGATGGATATAGAAGTTTAGAAAGAAATGAATATTTTTATCTTCCTGGCAGAATACTTCATATTGATGGGGACATAACCTTAAGTAAACAAAAATAATTTGAGCGTAAACTCTTATAATTAAAGGGAAAGAGCAGAAAAATGATAAATACTTATTTTAATAAAAATGATGAAAAAATTAAAAAATCAGAAAAAAATTGGAAAAATTCTTGATATTAATTTAGTGGGTGATATCTCTTAAGTAACTTATTTTACATAGGAATTGGTTAGATAATCAATTCTTTTTTTTGTGACAGAACATAGCCATATTTATTATGGTATATGTAGAAAGGAGGAGAAATGGCAAAATGTGAAGTTGTTGCAAAGCCACTCAAAAAGGTGATGTTGGAAAGACTATGACGACTTTCAATTTAGGAGTAGCTTTATCAAAGTTGGGGAAAAAAGTGTTGCTGGTTGATACGGATCCTCAAGGTGATTTGACATTATGTATGGGATACTACGATCAAGAAGATTTACCTTCAATTGCAAACTTGATGGAACAATCAATAAGTGATAAAAATGTTGATGTAGATGGAGTAATTTTGGTTCCGCGAAAACTACTCATGCAGATCGTAGAGTATTAAGGTTATTAGGTGGCGAACAACAAAGAGTTGATATTGCAAGAAATTTATATTATAATCCTAAAATGATAATTGTGGATGAGCCAACAGGAAATCTTGATAAATAAGCAGAAACCGAAATTTTAGATATATTTAAAAAGTTAGCTCACGAAGAAAATAAATGTGTTATTATTATAACTCATTCACAAAATGTGTGTAATACTGTTGATATAATATATGAGTTAAAGAAAGTTAAAGAAGAAAGTATTAAGTAAATAGATATTAATAAACTCTATGTGAGAATTGTTTAAATTACTATTTTATGATGATAAAATAATAACAAATGTTTCATTGAAAAACGTGAATTTTTGTAGTATAATATTTTTTGCAGTATAATTGTGTTTCAATTTGATATTAGGGGGAATTATTAATGATTAATAATTTTGGCATTTTAAATTTTAAGGAAGAAAAGATGCTTTCTAATAAAGAAAGATTAGAATACTATAATCGTTTAAGAGAAATTGTATTGGATAGAAAATATGAAAATTTAACTGTTGGTAGTTTAAGTATTTGTTCAATAATAAATCCTACTGTAAGAGAAATATTAAAAAACTTTTGTGGATATGATATTGAAATAAGAAACAATGAGTATTTAGAAAATTTA
>CANQKK010000110.1 GCA_947624475.1 uncultured Bacilli bacterium | reverse complement strand
TTTATTAAAGCCGAGCATTTGAAATTTGCTCGGCTTTTTATATGTCTATATCTTTATCATTGTCATAATCATAATTGTTGGAATAAAGATAGTCATTTATTTCATTTTCTTTGCAAGTATGATTGGAAATATCGTGTAAATCTTCGTTATCATATATTTCTATTTCAGTAATAACTTCATTTTTATTTTTTTTCAGTACCTATTTTAAGCAGTTTATGAAAGAATTTTTTTAAGGTTTGAAATATATTTATAATAAAGTCATAAAGTCTTTTATTTTCTTTTTCTAATTCTTTAGTTTGTCATACTCTAATCACTTATCCTTTCTTAAATAACAAAAAAACTAACATTTCTGTTAGCATTTATTACTCTCGAAATAAATTAGTTCGAGTATCAATCAACATTGGAGGATCTAGTCGGATTTGAACCAACGATCAGGGAGTTGCAGTCCCGTGCCTTACCACTTGGCTATAGATCCATTTTTAAACAAATACATTACTTAACTATTACTTTGCTTACGCATTTATAATTTTACACTAAATCTCATTTTTTGTCAATTAGTGTGTATTTTTTTGTAATGATTTTATATTAAAATTTTATGATTAAGGAGGAATTTTATGATTTTATTACACAAAAGTAAAAAAGTAAGTAATGACTTTATGAGATCACTTCGCAGATTTTTTTAAATAAATTGTAAGTTCATTGTTAGTGTTATCGAAGTTTTTAATAACAAAATTGAAGAAGGTTTTATGCTAAAAATATATGAATCTTACAATAAGGCAATAACTTAACTATCTCTAAATGTGTAATCTAGGGTGGAGTAACTATCGATAATATCAAAGAGAATATTGTCTAAACTAACATAAGTCCTAAGACCTTACCAGAAATAGAATCTATTATCACCAAATACATGATGTAAGAAAAGAAAAAGTATGGTCTTCATAAAAAAATTAAAGATTATTGTAAAATATTAGGCTCATATCCAAACTCTCGGAAGAACCAAAATATTACAGTAATCTTTTTATTTATCAAAGTCATATAACAACTTTTCCCAAAACATCATATTTAAAAAGTATTATTTAATATAATTTTACAGATAAAGATGCTTGATTAATAGTTCCATTTTGTGTTGCTGAAAGCAAAACAAGATAAACAGAAGATTTGCCTAGTAATTTCACAATACTATTTTTAGCAATTATTCTTGTTCCAGCTTCAGTAAAAGTAAGTGTAGTAGTAGTTCCCACGATATTTTTATCATTTTCCTTTACAGCAAATGAAATATCACCAGCTTCACCTAAAGTAGCAGTAACAATATAAGTAATTTCATATATTCCGCCCTCTACTATTTGAATAGCATTACTTTCTCCCGTTACATCAAAATCTTCCATCGAAGTATCTAACTCAACAGTAATAGGTACATCTTGCGTTTGAAATGTTTGAGCTGAAGTTGAATAAAGTCCTCCATAAGCATTAAGTCCAGCTGCTGGACCAGTTGGGCCTTGGGTTCCTTGGGGTCCAGCCTCACCTTGAGGACCAGCAGGTCCTATAGGGCCTGTCTCACCCTGAGGTCCCGTTGGCCCAATTGGTCCCGTTGGTCCCATTACATAACAAGGTCCACAACAGGGTTTAAATATTTTATCTTGATCATTACAATTAAAATTTTGTGATTTCATATTCTCATATCCTTTCATAATATCATATGAACGAGAAAAAAAGAGAATTAATTAAGCAAACTATAGTATCAAAACAACCTCTTTTAAATAAATTTTTAATATATAATATACAATTTCTACCGAAAAATTTTATCTTCTTTTAGAGGGGCATCTTTACTTTGAAAGTCCACTATTGTATAATTAATTTGCAGTGGAGGAATATTTTATGGAAAGATTACAAAAGAAAATAGCCAATTTAGGCTATTGCTCGAGGCGAAAAGCCGAGGAACTAATTTTAAAGGGAATGGTCGAAGTAAATGGCGAAGTTGTAACAAAACTTGGAACGACAGTAGACTCTGGTGATGTAATATCAGTCGAAGGAAATATTTTAGATAGTTCGAGAGCATTTGAATATTACTTACTTAATAAACCTAAGGGAGTAGTTACTACGACGAATGATGAAAAAGGAAGAAAGACCGTTACCGATATAATAGAGACAAATACGAGAATTTATCCCGTTGGAAGACTAGATTACGATACGACCGGAATACTTATTTTAACTAACGATGGAGAACTTGCTAATTTACTTATGAGACCAGATTCACTAGTCGATAAAACATATATTGTAAAAGTAAGAGGATTAGTTACGATTGGAGACATCCAAAAACTTCGAAGTGGAGTTATGATAGATGGAGTAATGACTAAAAAGGCCAAGGTAAAACTAAAATCTTTCGATAAAAAGAAAAACACTTCGATAGTAGAAATTACCATTCATGAAGGAAAGAACCATCAGATTAAGAAGATGTTTTCATCACTCGGATTTGAAGTTACAAAACTCCGAAGAGAAAAATATGGAAACCTAGATTTAAAAGGCCTATTAGTAGGAGAATATCGGCCTTTATCGATAAAAGAAGTAAAAGTGTTATATAGTTTGTGTAAGAAAAAATAAGAGTTTTTCTAAAAGGCTGCTGAAAAAGTAGACAAAGATTACTGTAAAGAAAGACAGTAGTCTTTTAATTTGGTATAATATATGTATAAGGACAATGGTGATAATATGTTAAAAAGAAGTAGCCAATTAGAATTAAGTTTTAGTAAGCATATTGAATTATACGATATTTTAATTGAAAAAAATAATTTCTGGAGACAACTAAATGAAATAGTAGATTTTTCATTTGTAGTAGAAATGTTAAAAGATAAATATTCAACAACAATGGG
>CANQKK010000109.1 GCA_947624475.1 uncultured Bacilli bacterium | reverse complement strand
TTTCATGGAAGGGTCACCTCTTTTCTATATTTTTCTTACATTCTTATTATAGCAGACTTCACCCAATTATGCAAGAGGGAAAAAACACTTAAATTTAGAGACCTCTAGGCTCTAAATTCTTTTTGAAGACCTAAAGGCTTCAAAAACCTGGAGTGACTATAGGCACGTAAGGATAATAAAAAAATGATTATTAAAATCACTTCTTTATAATATTATATATTTCTTCGATATTATCAATATCCACTAGTGACTGCGTTCTATTTTTCATATCTTTTATTTGAATCTTTTTACTAGATACTTCATCTTCACCTAGAACAATGACATAAGGAATATTATTTTTATCAGCACTATCTAATACTTTCTTTAACTTTCTACCAGTCATTTCAATAATTACATTTATTCCTAGTCTTCGAAGTTCGTTACTTAATTTTAAACTCTCTACCCTAGTATTCATAGGAATAATAAGTAAATCATACGGTGCTTTTTCCGAAGTAGTAATCAATTCACATATCGGAACAATACCAAAAGATATACCTACTGCTGGATATTTATTTCCATCATCGATAAAATTAGTTATTATCTTATCGTATCTTCCTCCACCTCCGATAGCAGAACTTACTCTTCTTTGTCTATCGAATACTTCCCAAACAGTACCTGTATATATCTCTAGACCACGAGCAAGTGATGGAGAAAAGACGCACTTATCTAAATTTAAATTATTTATATAAGTAAATAATTCTTTTATTTCATCTCTTCCTTCTTTAAACATCTGATTATCGATATTTAAATTATCTAAGTCACTGATAGAGCACTTGAAAAAACTAAATAATTTATCTAACTTATCTTCTTCAATATTATATTCTTCGAGTTCTTTCTTTACTCCATCTTCACCAATTTTTAAAAGTTTATCGATAGATAATATTACTTCACTCTTTAAACTATCTTCTATTTGAGATTCGGTAATAAATCCTTCGAGTAATTTTCGGTTATTTATTTGAATTTCAACATCGATTCCAAGTTTTTCATAAGCCATCTGAGTCATCGAAAGCATTTCGGCTTCGATATAAGAGCCTTCAATACCACAGACATCGACATCACATTGATAGAACTCTCTTGCCCTTCCTAACTTTACAGGACCATCGCGAAATACTTTTCCAACTTCGTATCTTTTAAGAGGAAGAGTAATATTTTTTCCAGCATTCATACTAATTACTTTGGAAAAGGGAACAGTAAGATCGTATCTTAATCCTAGTTTTCGCTTTCCCTGGTCGGTTAGAGTATATACTTCTTTTAATATTTCACTTCCACCAGCATACTTAGATGCTAATAGATCATAATAGCATAAGATAGAAGTATCCAAAGGTAAATATCCAAATTTTTCAAAAGTATCTGTAAGGGTATCAACTACTTTTCTTCTTTTTAATTCTTCGAGTGGAAGAAAATCTGTCGTTCCTTTGACATTCATCAGTTTCATAATTAACCTCCTTCTATTTAAGGCTTTACTTTTAATTCTAATAATTCTTCTAAATCAGTAATTTTTGTGTACTTACATCTTTTACCTGAATTAGAAAACTTAACAGGTATACCACCTTTTTCATACCAATCATCCAAGTTACCTAAGAAATCATCGACTAAAATAGCACCTTTAGGGTCTACTATCTCCGTCTTTTTGATATCTTTTGGGACAATAATTACTTCGACTTTAGGAAGACGCTCCTTAAAATATTTCGTCTTAGCAAGAGATTCATTTTCGGAACAAACATGAGTAAGTATTTTTATTTCATAAAGATTAGACTCGGATATTTTTTTAATTTTGGAAACGGCGTCCAATATTTCTCCAGAATCGGTAATAAATTTTTCCCAGTCTAATGAAAGATAAAACTTTCTTATTGCTTCAGTACTCTCAATCTTTTTTTCTTTTAATATTTTATAAGACTCGTCGATAGTATTTAAAATGACACCATCGCAGTCGATATATAACTTCTGCACTACTTATTCTCCTTTAAGTTCCGATGTTATTGAGGTGGCACCACTATGAAAAGAGGTTATTTTACCATTTTCTACTTTGATGACAGTCGGATCAGATACTTTTAAGTCACTTATGTTATCTACTGCTCCCGATGGCTCCCCAACGTAGTTACTATTAAAGTCATCACTTAAATCGACACGGTAGACTGTCTCCAAACTACTTACTACCGAACTTACAGTGCTATCTTCTTTTTTAGAATCGTAGTAATAGACGTAGTAAACTTCTTCTTTCTGCTTTAGACTATCTACGGCAAGAATACGATTAGTTATACTAGGCTTTTCTTCTTGATTAGTTACTTCTTTTTTAGAAAACCACTTAATATCTTTCGTAATAAATATACCTGATAGAATATATATTACGACGCAGCATAGTAACATCGAAATAATTATCGTAACAAAAGTCTTAGTTTTAAGTGGCTCGCTTGTACTACTCTTTTGAACTTCACGAACATTTTTTCCTTCTCTCTTTGCTTGTTTTCTTTTCAATTCTCTTCCCATTTTAACACTTCCTTTATTTTTATATATTTTTAGTAGAAGACATTTTTAAGGTATAAACCTTCTGGATTTGCCGTTTTACCCGCTACTTTCCGGTCTTCTTTTTTTATTATATCTATTACATCTTCACTTTTAATTTTTCCTTTACCTACTTCGATTAGTGTTCCGACCATGTTTCTTACCATGTATCTTAAGAAACCGGTTCCAACAAAGATAAAGGTTATCTTATTGACGTCTTTGGTATCTCTTACAAGATTAGTCTGCGAAATAGTGCGGACATAGTCATCTTTTTCTTCGTCGGTTTTGGTAAATGATTAGAAATTATGTGTTCCCTCTAAGTAT
>CANQKK010000108.1 GCA_947624475.1 uncultured Bacilli bacterium | reverse complement strand
TGATTTCTTTAGTGATGACGATGACGAATAATTAAAATTTCATTACTTTTAGTTAAGTTTCTATTAAATTATAATGGTCTAGCGAAAACTAGCCATTTTTTATTTATATTTAATCATCTATGGCAAAAATTTTCTTAAATCTTCTTTGTTATCAAAATTGAATAAATGAATTAAAAAAATTTTAGATAGTTGAAAATAACAAATACTTTTTATATAATATTAAAAGAAAGACATAATCAATTACCAAATTAAAATTTAATGAAATTGTAGTAAATGGAGTAGAATATGATTGAAATAAAAGATGTTACTGAGAAAAAATTAGAGGAAAATTATCAATTTAGAACATATTTAAAAATGCATGCTGATGAAAAAATTTTAGATAAGCAATTTAAAAAGTTACATAATAAATATTTTAAAGATTTTGATTGTAGTAAATGTCGAAATTGCTGTAAAGTTTTAGGTATATCTATGAATGAAGATGAACTAAATGCAATATGCAAGCATTATCATTTAGACATTAATAATTTAAAAAATAACATTTTAAAAGAACATTATGGTGAATATATTGCTAAACCATGTCCTTTTCTAAATGCCGATAATAGTTGTCAAATAAAAGAATGTTTACCAAGAACTTGCCAAGATTATCCATATACTAATAAAGATGAACGATTATATAGTTTAATTACAATAGTTAATAATAGTAAAATATGTCCCGTAGTATATCAAATATTAGAAGATTTAAAAGATTTATATGAATTTAAAGGTAGGTAATATGCAAGATTTAGTAAAAAAATTATATGATAATCCTCATAAATTTAATTACGAAACAGTAAAAGAAATTAGAAAAAATAAAGGTAAAATTAATATTGATTTATTGACTGAATTAGATAAAAATATTAAAAATTATAATGGAAAAAAAGAATTTTCTATATTTGTTGATTATGCTTTATTTTTACTTGCTGAATTTAAAGAAAAGAAGACTTTTCCCTTAATATTAGATTTACTATCTATTCCTAAATTAGATGGCTACCTTGACCTTGGTGATGGATTAATGGAAAATTTATCTTCAATTATTGTTAGTGTGTTTGATGGTGATTTTAAAGATTTAAATGATATTATTCAAAATAAAAAAATTGATAGTAATATTAGAAGTGTAGTAATAGAAACATATATTTATTTTTATAAAAATAAATTAATTAATAAAAATGATTTAATAGAATATTTAAGAAAAATAATTACTTTATATAAATATAATGATGAAATTTATAATGCTATTTTAACAATAATTATAAATACTCGATTAATTGAAATGATTCCAGACGTTCAAGAAATGTTTGATAATGACGCAATTGATTTTTTTGTTAGGGGAGGTTATCCTGAATTTATAGATTATTTATTTGATTATGAAGATAACTTAGACGATATTGATGTAATAACAAGTGTTGAAGATAATATGTCATGGTGGTATTGTTTTACAAATAATAAAAAAATAGATAATGAGAAATTTGAAAAAGAATTAGAAAAATTCATTCAAAAAGATTTGGAAGATGATATTGTTGATTATTCTAAAGTTGGCAGAAATGATCCTTGTCCTTGTGGAAGTGGTAAAAAATTTAAAAAATGTTGTTTGAATAAAGTTGAAAAAGAATTACCTTATCAAAAATATTTAACTGATTCTTTAAATAATTATCCTAAGAAAAATAATAATCAAGGAGAAATAGATTTTTATTCTATATATGATGAAGAATCAATTAAAATTGATAAATTAATATATAATGCTCTGAAAAAGAAAAATGTTCCTCTTTTTATTGAGCGTGATTATTTAAAAGAACATAAAAAAGACTTTGATTATTTAAATAAAGCCTACCCATTAATAAAAGAAATAGTTCAAAAAAGAAAAATCAAATCAATTGATGAGTATGATAAAAATATAAGCATTCATTTTAGTCTATATACATTTTTTAATAAATATACTGATTTAATAATTGAAATGATTAATAATGAAAATAAAGATTATCTTGAAAATTTAAAAGAGGTTATTAGTTATTTTTATACGAATTTTGAATTAGATGAAAAATGGGAATGTCATTTTTTAAACAAAATTAATTATTACTATTTAATTACCAAGAAATATAAAGAAGCAATTGAATTTTTTGAAAGTAAACTTAATAATAAATATACTAAACATGACGTTTATAAATATTTATTTAATTTATATTCAATTTATTATGATTATGATGAATGTCTTAAAAAAATAAATATTATGATTAATAATGAAAATGATAAAAAATTAAAAAAAGAACTTTTAGAAATAAAAGAAGATTATTTTGAAGAAGAATAAGTTTATTGTTAAAAGATGTTAAAATATTTTAGCATCTTTTTTATATGAAATTAGGGGTTATTTATTTTGCTTATTAGAATCATCTTCAATATTATTTAAAGCATATTCAATACATTCATTAATTAATTTATTAACTGATACATTATTTTTTTCAGCAATCTTTTCTAGTTTTTCTAAAGAATTATATTTTAGCCTTATAGATTTTAATATAGACTTTTCCGTACTTTTAATTTTAAACTTTTCCATACAAATCTCCTTAATATAATTTTAGTTTATCCTATTAAAAAACAGTTATTATTTCATCTACTTTGATTTTTGTATTAAATTGTTTATAAGTAGACCAATATACTTTTGCATATCTACAAAAGTAATAAAATTTATTTGAAAAATACCTAATTGGTATTGTAACACTAGAACCATGATCAATTACTCTAGCTACAAAATCTAAACTAGTATTGGTTCCTTTTAGTTTTGCTGTTCTATCTATTTGAACCATAAATTTATTATCTTTTTCTTCATACCATCTTATATTATTTATAATCTCAAGTAATACTTCTTCACT
>CANQKK010000107.1 GCA_947624475.1 uncultured Bacilli bacterium | reverse complement strand
GTACATAATTACCGGGAAATTCCTTATATTGAAAAGTGCTATAACTATTATAAATCAGTTAGAGATACCGTTGTTCATTTTGGTGACATTATTGGTAATACTGATACGACTCGAATGATTGAATCTAAAGACGATTCAGATGAAATTATAGTTAAATGTTTAAATCTGATTAAATGGAATTAAAATGGAAGAATATAAAGAATATATAATAAAAGAAGCTCATACTGAAGATTTTGAAATTTATATTGTCTGTCTAAGTTTTGAAAGTATTATAAATTATTTAGAAAAAATAGCTCAAGAAGATTTAATTCAAAATTCAAAAGGAAAAATTTTAATTGACATAAAGTATATAATAGTGGGTATTCTTTTTATAATTGCCTCATTTACCGATTTCTTAGATGGTCATATTGCTAGAAAGTATAATATGGTAACTGATTTTGGCAAAATGATCGATGCTATATCTGATAAATTACTTACTAACTCGGTTTTAATTATTCTTGCATGTGAAGGTAAGATTTCGACCATCATAGCCGTAGTAATAATTATGCGTGATATCATCGTCGATTCGATCAAGATGGTTGTTGGAAATAAAGGTAAGGCAGTTGCTGCTATTGGAATTGCTAAGGCCAAAACCGCAACCCTTATGGTAGGAATCATTTTAACACTCTTTTATAACCTTCCATTTGAATTAATACCTTTTAGAATATCCGATTTTCTATTAGCAATAGCGGCTATTTTATCGATAATATCTGGAATTAAATATTATATGATGGCAAAGCCTTATCTAACAGAAAGATAACTAAGAAGTATCATGTCACTTTCTATAACATAAAAAATAAAGTTCACAATTCATTGTGTACTTTTTTCATAAATTAATTAATATAGCAATCAAAAAATACTTTGCATAATTAAATTTATAGTGTATACTTACAAATGGGGAGGTAATAAAATGAATAATAATCCAGAAATTTGGGCAGTACAAGATTCTCCCAAAGATCTAAAAAGAGCGCTCAATAAAATAACGACAGATAGTGATCTTATTATATTTACAAATCTTTTAAGCAGATTACAAATAGGACATCAAACAGTATTTTCTAGGAAATTCGATACTGCTTTATATAGTGAAGACAATAACATATTAATAATGCTGATGAAGAATGGAGTATCATCAGTCGAAGAAATGCGAGATATTCTAGATAGTAAAAATTTAAATTTTAATGAAGTATGCTTTTCTAAATGTTATCAACCAAAAGAATCTAATGATAATATTCCTGAAGTACTATTTATAAGAAATAGTAGCTTTTTAAATAGTGCCTTTGCAAGTAGTAATAGCAGTAATAAAATATGTGAATACTATCCAAACTTAATAGGAAGATTATATTTAGATTATTTTGCTACACATATCAAAGAAACGATAATTTTAGATAAGATATTTTTTAAAGGAGTAGTAAGACTTGAAGATAAAGTTCTTCTTTTAATAGATGACAAGTATCATAACACTGTTAATCCTGCCGATGTAATAAAAACTGCTGGCAAATATAACTTTATCTGTACTATTCGCCGTGATTTAGATTTTGAACTTTCAAGCAATAGTTTAGTAAAAAAGAAAACTATATAGATAAAATTTTCTATATAGTTTTTTACAAAGAAATTAAAAAGGCGAACAAATGTATTAAATAGTATTGACAAGCCATTAAAATTATTGTAAAATAAAAATGTAATTAAGGAAAGTAGAAGAAAGAGAGGAAAGAATGGCAAAATCAGTTGAAAAAGATACCGCACTCGCTCAAGTATTAGCGGATATCGAAAAACAATTCGGAAAAGGAGCAATAATGAAACTAGGAGAGCAAGAACACAAAGAAGTTGAAGTGTCTCCTAGTGGTTCATTAAGTTTAGATATAGCCTTAGGCGTTGGAGGTTATCCTAAAGGGAGAATAATTGAAATATATGGGCCGGAATCTTCTGGTAAGACAACATTTGCTCTTCATGCAATAGCAGAAGTTCAAAAAAATGGTGGGAGAGCAGCGTTCATCGATGCCGAGCATTCATTAGACCCCGTTTACGCTCATAATCTAGGAGTAAACACTGATGAATTATTATTATCACAGCCCGATACAGGAGAGCAAGCACTTGAAATATGCGATGCTCTAGTAAAGAGTGAAGCAGTTTCGATAATTGTCATCGACTCGGTAGCGGCTCTTGTTCCACAAGCCGAAATCGATGGTGAAATGGGAGATTCCCATGTTGGTTTACAGGCTAGATTAATGAGTCAAGCCCTAAGAAAATTATCGGGATCAATTAACAAAACCAAAACAATTGTTGTCTTTATAAATCAACTTCGTGAAAAAGTTGGAATAATGTTTGGAAATCCAGAGACTACACCTGGTGGAAAAGCCCTAAAATACTATTCTTCGGTAAGATTAGATATTCGAAGAGGAGAACAACTTAAACAAGGATCAGATGTCATTGGAAATAAGACAACTATTAAAGTTGTAAAAAACAAAGTGGCACCACCATTTAAAACTGCCGTTGTAGATATCATGTATGGAAAAGGTGTTTCCAAAGAAGGAGAACTTCTAGATTTAGCATCTGAAATAGGAATAGTTGAAAAGAGCGGAGCATGGTATGCCTACAAAGGAGACAAAATTGGCCAAGGAAAAGAAAATGCTAAAATATTCCTTGAAGATAACAAACCGCTCGCGGAAGAAATAGAAAAGCAAGTTCGCGAACATTACAATATTACTGACGAAAAAAAATCTAAAAAAGAAAAAAGAGAAGAGAAAGAAGCAAAAAAAGAAGTTAAGGAATAATCAAAATATTGTGAGTAAGATTATCAAGAAAATTGGTAATCTTTTTCTTGAGACATGTTTTTTCTCCTTCTATATAAGCATTTTATATGGTTTAGCAAGATTATTT
>CANQKK010000106.1 GCA_947624475.1 uncultured Bacilli bacterium | reverse complement strand
TGTCCATCTATTACTATTTGCGAAGTAAATTCTTTACCTATTTCAGTATTAGGAGTACTAATATCTAACCATACTCTTATTGATATATCAATACTTTGTTGTGCTTTTAAAACTAAATCTTGTTTAATAATACTACCAGAAAATGAAGATAATGTTTTAACATCTTCATCATCTATTTGTAATTTTATATATTGTGAATTAATATTATTTTCTGTATTAGTAGATAATAATTTAACATTAAATTTATAATCTAAATTACCAGTATTAGTAATTGTAAAGACATAAGGATCTGTTTTTTTACCTTCTTCATCAGTTTTAGGTAAAGTAGAATTAAGTGATATAACATCAGTTTTGGATTTAGCCTCAATAGCAAGTAATCCTGTTTTATAATTACTTGCATTCCCCGCGGTATCTTCATGAAAGAAGACAGCATATGTTGTCGTTATTAAAGCAACTACGGCAAGTAATATTGAAAAACCTCCAATTAATATTTTACTATTTATCTTTTTCTTCATCTATATCACCTCTATTTTGATATATTTTCTTATGCTTCAACATAAACTTTCATCGTACCTATTAAAGCAGCATTCATATAATCATTTGTTATTGTCTCATAATCTATCCACATACCTACTTTAATTGATATTTGTTGTTTAACCTCTATTGTACCTTCTTGTATTAAATAAACATTATTATTACTATCTACTCCTGAAAGTTTATTAGTACCTCTTATATTATTATCTAATATTTTATTTTTTATTATTTCCTTACCAGCAGATACACTATAATGAACAAATTTATTATCTAATCTTCTATTAACATTATGTTTTCCATAATCATCAGTCTCTTCTAATACTACCATATAATGCATTTCTTTTTCATTATTATTAGATAAAGTTATATCTTTAACATCTAATAAATTATCAAGTCCACTAGTATCTTTACTATTATCTACTATTTCTAAAATATTATCATCATATACAATATGATCCGACTTCTCTACCATAATACTATGTCCATCTTTAATAACTTCAGCATAACCATTATCATAATATATTATCGTAATATCATCATGTATTTTAACTTCATTCTTAACTCCATATCTTTTACCATCGACAATAATATCTTTACCATCTTTTATAATACCATTAGAGTAATATACTTTTCCATCTTCTTCTTTTATTGGAACCGAAATAATACTTAAATTAGTATAAAATTCATTATCATTACTAGTAAGATCAGTACTTCGAAGAAAGAATGTTACATCATCTTTTGTTACTTCAACAGTACCATCCGATAAATATAATAACTCTATTCCTAATTTATCATTATTACGATATTCACCCGTTAAATTTCTTGTCACAGCCTTACTATTTATCATACCATTTTCATCTATTCCATAATTATTATCTACTGGAAATACTCTTAAATAACTACCATCATCATATTTAACTAAAGCTGTTTTATCAGAATAGAAAACAATTACACCATTTTTTATCTTTACTTCTTTTATTTTTATTACTGCTCCTTGTAATTTCTCATAAGCAGCAAGATTATTACCAAACAATCTATCAGCTAATTCTGAAGTAATTGGAGTTCCCCCTATTACACTATTATCAGTTCCATTAAATTCTACTGTAACTCCATTTGTAACATAATAAGCAACTTCTGAACTCTTAAGATTTTTAAATCCAAAGTATCCTACTATTAAAAGAAGAATAATAGCAAAAAGAAGAGCAATAACAAATATTAATCTACCATTATTAATTAAGAACCATATAAACGGTGAATGCTCTTTTCTTTCTTCTTCAACCGTTATCTGACTATCTTCATCATCATATTTTCGAACACGAAATTTATTAGTCTTTGCCATTTTATCACCTTCTTACTACTGTCATTTTACGCTTTTTATTATATCTCTTTTTATTCATATTTCTAGCTAATTTTATAATATCATAAGAAAGTACTATCAAACATGGTATAAGTATAACCATAATAAGTATACCTCTAGAAGCTAGTAAATCTTGTATATATCCAAGTTTCGGAATTTTAAATATTACCTCTCCTATAATATTAGATCCTTCCGTAAGTGTAAAATCTTCAACATTATTAGCATCTCCCTTAGTTTGAAAACTATATTTACTCGTTGTTGAATCATAATATATATTTTTTATTCTATGTGTAACAATAATACCCGACATTCTTTCATCGGAAGATAAAAAAGTAATTATATCTCCAACTTTTAAATCTTTTGGTTCTCTCTTCTTTGTAACAACAACATCTTTTACATTAATCTCTGGTACCATTGATCCTGTTAAAACAACATAAGCATTATATTTAGGTGGTGTTGTATCCCCCTTCATTGCTCTTATCTTAATATCCGCTACATAGACAAGTAAAGTTAATCCTATTAAAAATAACCATATAAATAGTGCATAAGAAATAACACTATAAATAAATCTTAATGGTTTTAATTTTTCTTTTACAACTTTTACTTTATAATGTCTTACTCCAAAATAATTATTATTATAGCTATTGTCCATATATAACTCTCCTATTTTTACTCTAAAATAATTGTATCAAATTTTCTTAAATATTACAATAATATTTACATAAAAAATTGACAAAAGAACAATTGTTTGATAATATTATATATGTAATGGGGCTGTCTTTGGCTTCGACGAGAATATTAGTATTTAATTAGCAAGACGACTTTTCTTCGCGTAAAGAAGATAAAATTAAATATAACTGGAAACAGCTACAAAAATGCTGTTGCTTATGCCTAATTTAAGGTAGCAACAGGTTCCTCTAATTCTTTGTCTGTGAGAATTAACAGGGACTTATAAAGCAGACTATATTATGATTTATGTTTAGACTTCATAATGAATTTTAATAAACTAGCAAGTGATTACGATTTTAGACTATCTATTCACTTTGCGAAATCAATAGTCTAATAATCTTGTAGAAGGTTAAATAACTTT
>CANQKK010000105.1 GCA_947624475.1 uncultured Bacilli bacterium | reverse complement strand
AAGCTACAAAATTATTCATTATTCTTCATTTAGATTTTATTAAGCAGATTCAATATAAATGTATATAACTTTTATTTTGTTGAATAAAAATGGAAGTTAATTAAATTGGAAAAGCTTAAAATAGTTAGACCATATTTAGATAGTTCGGTATCTATTTCAAAGACATATTATGATTATCAAGGAGAAAATACTGATCAGGAGAATGCGATAATTTATTATGAAGATACTTATATTCAAAACTCAGGTGTAGATTATGCGAGTCAAAATACATTTGATGTTGTATCTATTTTAGATGGCGTTGTTTTATCGGTTGAAGAAAATGATGTTTTAGGTACGACAGTGGAGATTAGACATAGTAATGATTTGATTTCTGTGTATCAAAGTTTATCTGAGGTTTCAGTAAAGAAAGATGACCAAGTAATTCAAGGACAAATAATTGCTAAAAGCGGACTATCTAATATTAATAAGGATTTGGGAAATCATCTTCATTTTGAGTTATATTATAAAGGCAAAATAGTTAATCCTGAAGAATATTATAATAAATCATTAGATGAATTATAGGCAGTAAAATGCCTTTTTTTACATAATATCTTTTACCTAATAATATAATATTTTGGGTGAAAAGATATGAATAAGAGAATATATGATAGAGTGATAGATGAATCTAATTATATTATTGAGACGGGGGATACGATAAGAAATGTAGCAAATATTTTTGGAGTGTCTAAGAGTACTGTACATAAAGATATAAGAGAGAGATTACTAGAAGTAGATAAAAAAATGTATGATGAAGTGTCAAGTATTTTGCAATATCATGTTGATATTAAGCATATTAGAGGTGGGGAGTCGACAAAAAGGAAATTTTTGGCGAAAAAATCTAATTAGAACTATAAAATTTACATAAAATGTGATAAAATGGAGATAGGGATGGTGATACCAGATGTTTAACAAAGATATTGGAATTGATTTAGGAACTGCTAATGTACTTATATATATTAAAGGTCAAGGTATTGTTTTAAATGAACCATCTGTTGTTGCAATTGATGCGGAAACGAAGAAGCCTTTAGCAGTTGGTACTGAAGCCCATGAAATGTTAGGTCGTACTCCTGGAAAAGTAAAGGCTATTAAACCGATGAAAGATGGTGTAATTGCCGATTTTGAAACTACTGAGGTCATGCTCAATTACTTTATTAAAAAAGTAAATGGAAGAAGTTTCTTATCGAGACCTAGAATACTTATATGTTGTCCTTCGAATATTACCCAAGTAGAGAAGAATGCAATTAAAGAAGCTGCTGAAAGAACGGGGGCCAAGAAGGTGTTTTTGGAGGAAGAACCTAAGGTTGCTTCAATTGGTGCCGGTATGGACATATCTAAACCTAGTGGAAATATGGTTATCGATATTGGTGGTGGTACGACGGATATTGCTATTTTATCACTTGGTGGAATTGTAAATAGTTCTTCAATTAGAATTGCTGGTAATGCTTTTGATAATGATATTGTTAAATATATTAAGGATAAATATAAATTATTAGTTGGAGATAGAACTGCTGAGGAAATTAAGATATCTATAGGTACAGTTTTCCCAGGTTCTCGAGATGAAAAGATGGAAGTTAGAGGAAGAGACTTAGTTACTGGACTTCCTCATACGATAACACTTACTTCCGATGAAGTAGAAGAGGCTTTAAGAGAAAGTATATATACAATTATACATGCTGTTAAAGGTATACTGGAACAAACTCCTCCAGAATTATCTGCTGATATAATTGATAAGGGAATTGTCCTTACAGGTGGTGGAGCAATGGTCGATGGATTTGCCCAGATTTTATCACAAGAACTTAGAGTACCTGTCTTCATAGCGGAGTCACCTCTTACATGTGTAGCAGAGGGTACGGGTATTCTTTTGGATAATTTATATATGTTAGAAAGGCAATAATAAAAAGTAGATTTTTGAGGTTTTAAGATAAATGTGTACATAAAAAAATTAATATTTTTATCTTACAACTTTAGTTTTCCTGTTTTTTTATGTTACTACTCAGCAATAAAAGTAAAAAAAGATTTATAATAAAACTGCGAGGTGGACTACTCTAAACTAATTAGTCAAATAAATACCTCGCTTTTTTATTAACTTCTTTTGTAAAATTAATACTTAGTTATGTATTTTTATTTATTTTTATGATAGAATTGTAGTGGAGGTAGAGATTATATGAAGATAGGACTAGCAAGTGATCACCGTGGATATCGTGCAAAGAACTTCTTGAAAGATAGTTTATATGATTACGAAGTTATAGATTATGGGACTGATAGTGAGGATTCTGTTGATTTTCCTGTATATGCTAAAAAACTTGGTACAGCAATAAAAAGGGGAGAGGTAGATCTTGGAGTTGCAATATGTGGAACAGGTATTGGAATGAGTATTGCACTTAATAAAATGAAAGGGGTATATTGTGCTAAAGTATCTACTGTCAGTGAAGCAATGTTATGTAAATCTCATAATGATGCTAATGTAATTGCAGTATCGGAAGATTTAAATGAAGATTTAATGTTAGAAATAGCCCATAAATTTATTGAAACACCTTTTTCTAATATTAATAAATATATAAGAAGAAATGATATGATTAAGGAAATAGAAAATGATTAAACTTGCTTTATATTTAATAATTATTCCTCTTACTATTTTTGCTGTTGATAGTGTGAATATTAATGGAATATTTAAAAAAAATAAATTATATCAGGCAAGAATATTTTATATATTATTGGTATTTGGACTTTCTTATTTAATAGTTAATTTTTTATATGATTTTGTATATATGATAAAAGTATAAATTTCTTATTTGGTTGGGCTATTTAAAATTAAAAAGGTATTACAACGCTGATAAATACCTGCTATAAAAGAAGGTAAAAAAAATATAAGAAAAGAGGTGACCCTTCCATTAGAAAATTTATCAAAAAAATGGGTAAAAATTTTGTTAACTAATTGTTAGTGTAAGGAGCTTGAAACTTA
>CANQKK010000104.1 GCA_947624475.1 uncultured Bacilli bacterium | reverse complement strand
AAGAAATTTTAAAAAAAATGAAAAAATTTTTGCAAAACTTGGGAAAAATCAAAATAAAAGTTGTATATAACTATTGAGGGGGGTAAAATGAAAAAAAACTTAATTGTCCTTCAAGAAGGAAACAAAGATTGTGGTAGTGCTTGCCTTTTGTCAATCATTCGTCATTATGGAGGTGATGTATCGCTCGACAGATTAGTCGAGATGACGAAGACGACCAAAGAAGGAACGAATTTTTATAATTTGCAGGTAGCATCTCAAGCATTCGGTCTCGAATCTAGGTGTTATAAAGTAGATGACATAAATAAAGTAAAAGTATTAACTACTCCAATTATTGCCCAAATTAATAATAATTCTGCTAAGCACTTTGTCGTTATCTATAAGATTACCGACCAAAAGATTACCATTATGGACCCTGGCTGTGGTAAAGTGATAACTGATTTATTCGACTTCTGTAATATGTGGACAGGCTATATTATGGTTTTTGAAAAAACTAGAAGTTTGCCGTGTCTAACCGAAGATCATCCACTAAACAAAATAATCATCCAAACCATAATAAAAAATAAATCAGTAATAACTTTTCTTCTTATACTATCGATAATTTTCACATCTTTATCATGTCTTGCATCATTTTATTCCGAAATTATTTTTGATTATGTTTTAGATACCAAGTTAAGTAATTTAATTTTAGTGACAATCGTATTCTCCGTCTTATATATCATAAAAGGTATAACTAACTATACTCGTAATCACTTAATTATCTACCTTAATCAAAAACTAGATGTAAGTATCCTTCTAAGTACTTTTAGTAAAATAATTTTACTCCCCTATAGATACTACAAAAACAAGACAACTTCCGAAGTTTTATCCCGAATAAATGATTTATCGCATATTAAAAGTTTTATTTCTAAAATCATCGTCACTGTATTTTTAGACACTATAACTTTTGTTGTTTCTTTGAGTATAATTTATTCAATTTCTAAAGATGTATTAACTCTTCTAGCAGTTTCCCTTGTTTTGTATTCTCTAGTTATGATGATAGCAAATAACTTCGTTAAAAAACTTACTAACAAACTCCAAGAAGATAGCGCTAATTTAAACAATACAATAATTGAGTCCGTAAGTTCATTTGAAACTGTAAAAGGATTAAATATCGAAGATAACACCATTATAAATTTTAGTAATTCCTACAGTAGAACTCTAAATACTTCATATAAATTAGAAACCATAAATAACTTTATTTTAAGTACTAAAGATGTAATTGGAGATTTTACCCTTTTACTAATAAATTTTCTCATTTTTAAACAGATAATGAACGGGACTCTGACAATAGGAAATTATATGACAATTACCTTCCTTACCGGTTATATAATATATCCTATCCAAAATATAATAAATCTTCTCGGAGAATATCATTATACTAGAAATACTATCAAAAGAGCCAATAATCTTTTAGAAATAGGTGAAGAAAAAATTTATCAAAAGCCTAAATTAAAAGTAGAGGGAAATATTATCGTCAAAAACTTAAGTTACAGTTACAATGACAAAAATTACGTCTTAAATAATTTATCTCTCTATTTTAAAAACAGTGAAAAAGTCCTTGTTTTAGGCTCATCGGGAAGTGGTAAATCAACTTTTCTAAAACTCTTATATAAATACTACCATGTGGGTCGTGATAAAATATTTATTGGAAATTACGACATAAATGATTACTCACTTTCTGATATTCGAAAAAATATGACCTATATTTCACAAAATGAACAATTATATACAGGAACAATTCGCGATAACATTCTCTTAGGAAGAAATATCCCCGAAGAAGAATATCTAAACATTTGTAAAATTACTCATGTCGATGAAATTATCAAAGATAGTATTTTAGGATATGATTATCTTCTCGAAGAAAACGGGATTAATATATCGGGAGGTCAAAGGCAGAGAATTATCCTCGCCCGAAGTCTTTTAAAAGACAGTAGTATCATCATGATCGATGAAGGACTAAATCAAATCGATATTCAATTAGAAAAAATTATTTTAGAAAATGTCTTTAATTATTTTAAAGATAAAACCTTTATTATTATTTCACACCGCAGAGAAAATAGTTTTTTATATGATCGTCTAATCGAAATTGAAAAAGGTACTTTAAAAAACAATCTGATAAGGAGTAAAAGATGAATTTAGATAGTGAAATTATTTTGCAAAGAAAAATATCTCCGATTGTATATGCTTATATAATGATAATAATTGTAATAACACTTTCCTTAATTATTCTCACTTTTTTATTAAATTATAAGACATATTACAAGATGAAAGGAACAGTAGTTGAAGAAGATAATCACTACTATATAAATCTATATCTTCCACTAAGTGACTATAAATATCTAGTAAATAGTAATATAGTTACAATTGATAAAAAAGATTATAACTATAAAATATTATCAGTGGATAAAGAATACTATACCGACAATAATACAACATATCAGATTATCAAAATTGAACTTCCCCTCGAAGATAAATATAAAATAAACAATTTAGTCATCGATCTTCAAATTCAAAAAGAAAATAAAAGGGTAATCAACTATATTATCAAAAAATAGTTAGAAAGGAGAAAGAATGCAGAAATTATCTGAAACAGAGATGAAAAATATTGAAGGCGGAGCAAGCCCTTTTATAATAGTATCTGTTGTAACGGGACTCATAACCTTTATAACGGGTATTCTAAATGGCTACTCAAATCCCAAAAAATGTAATAATTAAGGAGGAAAAAATGCAAAAGTTATCAGAAAGCGAAATGAAATGTATCGAGGGCGGAACGGGTGTTACCGCTACGATGCTAAATGCCGTCTATAAACTTATTGATGTAATCTATAATATTGGTGATTCACTAGGTAGTTTTATCCGAAGAAAAGCAGAAGGCCAAATGTGTGATCTCTAAATAGAATGATTCATTACGTTTAAACAGATTAGACTATGACTAAGATAGAAATACAGTCATAGTCTTTCTTTTTTTT
>CANQKK010000103.1 GCA_947624475.1 uncultured Bacilli bacterium | reverse complement strand
GAAGATAAGACAATAGAAAAGTTAAAAAAGAGAGGAGTACATGTCAAGAGAGAAGAAATAAAGCCATGGCGTTTTGATGTCGCAAGAAATAAATCTTTAGAGATGGTACCTGAAGATACTGACATATGTGTCTGCACAGATTTAGATGAATTATTCGAGGAAGGTTGGCGAAGTAAACTAGAAGAAACTTGGAACGATGATACGACGAGGGCTCGGTATAATTACAATTGGAGTTTTGACAAATATAATAAACCTGCGGTTAATTTTTATATTGAAAAGATACATCGTCGAAAAGGTTATAAATGGACGCATCCTGTCCATGAAATATTAACTTATAATGATTGTTCAAAAGAGAAATTTATCACGATTGACGATATAATTTTAAATCATTATCCTGATAGTTTAAAATCACGAAGTAATTATTTACCACTTCTCGAATTATCAGTTAAGGAAGATCCAGAAGATGATCGCAATATGCATTATCTTGGTAGAGAATATATGTATTATGAAAGATGGAATGATGCCATCGACACATTAATTAAACATCTTCATTTAAAAAATGCCTTATGGAAAGATGAAAGGTGTGCATCGATGAGATTCATTGCTAGATGCTATTTTAACTTAGAAAGATATGATGAAGCAAGAATGTGGCTCGATAAGGCAATAACAGAGGCACCATATCTTCGAGATCCATATACGGAAAGAGCAATATTAGAGTAGCGTTTAGATAATTAGTGTGATGCTAAAAAATATGCCCTTATGGCTATTGACATTAAAAAGCATGAAAAGACATATATTAATGAGCCATTTAGTTGGGATTATACATTATACGATATCTTATCAATATGTTCTTTTTACCTAGGTAGTATAGATGATGCGTTAAAATATTCTGATATAGCAGTATCTATGGCTCCAGATAATGATAGAATTATAAAAAATAATGAAATAATTAAAAATGAAATAAATAAGTAGATTATAAAGCCTATTTTAGGGCTTTTTCTATTACAATATCGGGCTACTCCTCATCGTTTGTATTTTAATAAAAAAGTGGATATAAAAATCTTTATATACCAAATTCAAAAATTGTGTTAAAATTAATGACTTTTATTTGAATAAATGGTACAATAATAAACGAAAGGAGTGAATAAAAAGTGGAAAATCAAAAGAATAATAAAGGAGTAATAATTTTACTTATAGTAATTATTGTAATATTGTTAGCATTATGTGTTTTATTTGCTACTGGTACAATCAGTTTTAATTTAGGTTCAAAAAATGATTCTAATAAAAATAGTAATTTTGAACAAAATACTACTCAAGATCAGTCTCAAAATACTACTAGTAATACTCAAAATCAATCCCAAAATAATAATATTGATGAATCAACTTTTGTAAGAGATACTAGAGTGACTTTAATTGATGACCCTAATTGTACTGGGCAACATAGTACTCCATTAATCGCAAACATTGAACCAGATGGCAATATTTCCATTGCCCAAGATGGCGGTGCCGCAGTAATAAAAGTTGGAAATGCAAAGTATTTATATAGAGTTAGTGTACTTGCATGTAATAATGTTAAGTTATATTACATAACAGAAGATAAAGAGTTATATGTAATTGATGGACCTAGTTCTACTTTGTTAGATCAGAAAGGTACTAAAGTTACTGAAAGCAAAATAATTGAATTTTTAGGTACTGAAGGTAGAGAAGATGGAGCGTATTTAAAAGTATTAAATGAAAATGGCACAACAGAATATATAAAATATTTTACTGTTCCAGGATATTAAAACATAGTTTTGTCTTACTTAATTATGTTTCGCAAAAATGATTTTAAAAGGCAATTTAAATTCATAAGTTTTGAAAATTATCCAAGAAATTGGATAGCTTTTATGGGTGATTCGTACATGACCTTTAAATAGAAAGTGAAGGTCTGTTATATGCATAGTTATAGGTGAAGTACTAGTAAAGTAAAACGCATAAATCATATCACTTAAACCTTTCTTAAACTAATTTTTATTACCTAGTAATATTGTATATAACTTATCAATGCATTCGTTAACAATAATTATTAAGAAATTAACATCGTTGTTTTATAATAAAGTTATGTTAATCTACAAGGCTGTCTATCGTAAGGTGAAATCTGATGAAGTTTGGTGCAGAGTCTTGACCCGACGGACAGAAATCACATACTAAGACTATACAAAATGATAAGGTTACCAACAAACTGAAGTTTCGTTTGCTACAAAGTTTTATGTAGTAAATGTAGCAAGTAGATGAGATGAAAATGTTGTCACTTACCGTATGAGGTCTTGGTGATATGCTTCTAATAATTTATTATAAGATTTATTAGCAAGAACAAAACATTAGATACTATCTGTTATAAAATATGAAGAAAGTAATAATAAAAAAGACAAGTTAAAAAAATTCTCACTTACGAGAGTATGTTGGAAACAGATAGTAGTAAGTAGCAGTTGATTTATTTTTCTTGTGTAAAGTAGTAAACAATAAGATATGTATTTAACGAATTACTGAAATAACTAGGGGTTCCGTAAAATTTGTGTAATGGTATTTTTTCTTTCATGAAATAAACCATTCCATCTTGTCATTATAGTTACCCAACTTTGACAGTTAATAAAGTAAAAAATCATCACTTATTCCAGTATCTATGGGAATTTGTGATGTTTTTATTTTTGTACAAGCAAAACACCTAAATTTCTTTTCTCAATATTGAATTTCTATGTTCTGTAATTTCTTGACACTCTTAGAGACGATATAACCATTTTCTTTTTCAACTATTAAATATTTATTTTATGCAAAGTTCTCTTGCAAATACATAATATTATGAAATTGCCATTTATGCAAGTTATAAATAAAATGGAGTATTAATATAAAAGTGCTAATATAAATTTTATTAAAAAACTATTAGTTAATTTATAAAAAATTCTAACACTTTTTAATCCTAAATCTTACCTTCTTTGATTAATTTTTCCCAGCAATCATGAATATAGGAATTACCTCCAAGTATTTGATATCGGTC
>CANQKK010000102.1 GCA_947624475.1 uncultured Bacilli bacterium | reverse complement strand
CCGATTATACCGACTTTTTCATTTTCTTTAATATTTATATTAATATCATGGTAAAGTTCCTGAACACCGAAAGACATAGTGAGATTCTTAATAATCATAATATCACCAACTTTCAACTTTGATTTTATTTTAATCGGAACTTAATTTGTTGTCAATAATACTCTTTATCTTTATCGGTTAGTTCCTCCCAAATAGCATTAACAGTTATATTACCAGTAGGATGTTGATTAAACGTATACGTTTTACCATCAACTTGCCATTCTTTTAACTTATAACCATCCTTTACAGGAGGAGCCTTAAGACCTCCTACTATTTTATCACTAGTTATAATCTGTTTTCTACTAGTAGTGTTATCTAAAAATCTTCCACCATTTAAATCATATGTAATAGTATAAAACTCCCTTGTCGTAGCGGTTTTATCACTACTGTCTTGTTTTTCATCATAACTATCAGGATTATAATCTTTCGCCGTAGGTCCATTAGGTATCCAACATGAAAAATAGTCAATATCCCCAGTTAACCAAATTGTGGATGCCTTATGTCCAATATTACTATTACAAGAAGAATTAGTACTCCACCCACCAAAAGTATAACCATCAAGCACCGCAGTTGGAGCAGGAACTTCACAACTAAAACCAGTCGTCAAAGTACAACTTTGCGTATCAGAACCAATAATTCTTCCTCCTTTTGTAACATTAAATTTTACCCTATGTGTATTTTTAGCGGTACAAGCCGCAGATGAATCACTTGTCGTTTTACAAGAAGGCATTGGCTCAGAAACCTGATAAAAATATTTATAAATATTTTTACCATTATCACATTCCCAACATGTTGTACCACCACTTCCTGTAACTCCTGAAACTAGATCACACACATTATTAGAGTTATATTTTGAATAATCAGATTGCTTAAGACTATTAGCTAAATTTTTAAAATATATTACCGAAGAATTAGCAACTTGTCGACCAAAAACATCTGTAGTGGTCAAAGCCCCAGATGAACCAAAATACACATCATAATATGGACTATCAATTTTTGTCCAAACTACTCCACCATATTGTCTTATAATATATCCTGCACATTGAAAAATCATATTTTTCGGAAGATTATATTTTCCACTTAAAACAAGGGCTGCTATATATAGCATTTCTCCACGTTTATTTGCTGGTTCAACACTTTCAAAGGAACTATTTTTATACGATGAATAACTTTCATAATTAGAATCTGTTAAATTTTTAACTTTCGCAAGCCATGTACTTCCAGATTTACTACTTGCATTATTTAAAATAATACTTGCTGTCGTCATTCTACCAAAGAAAGTAAGACTTCCATCTACAGCATAATTATCTGAACCTAATTCTCTATACACTATCTTAGCAACTTGTTTTGCCACATCTATATTACACTCATTAGCTTCAATACTTTCTATTCCTACAAAAAAAGAAACAATTAATAATATTAATCCACATATTTTCTTCATATAAACTCTCCTATAATATCCTATAATTTAATTCTACCATATAAGTTCAAAAAAGACAAGCATTAAATATTAAACACCACTAAATTATCTTTTCACCACAAAAAAACTAGATTTTAAATATTATATTTAAATCTAGCTTATTCAAAAAAGATAATATTACTATTTTTCATAATCACAATTCATACATTTAATCTTATCTTTCTTTTCTACTAACACCCCATTACACTTCGGACATTTCTCATGAATAGGTTTATCCCAAGAAGCAAAATCACATTTTGGATAATTTGAACATCCATAAAAAATCTTTCCCTTACGTGTCTTCCTTTCAATAATCTTTCCATCACACTTTGGACAGTCCATAATAACTATAACTTCTTTTTCCTCTTTATTATTTTTAATATATTTACAAGTCGGATAATTAGAGCAAGCCACAAACTTTCCATACCTACTCTGTTTAATAACCAAAGGACTATTACAATTGGGACATAACTCTCCCGTCTCTTCGGGAGCTTTTTTCTCCATATCCTTAAAAGCAACTTCTACCTTAGGTTCAAAATCTTTATAAAATAGACCTAATAACTTATTCCATTCAAGATTACCTTCCGCTATCTTATCTAAATCATCTTCCATCTTTTTCGTATATTCAACATTAATTATATCTTTAAAAAACTCCTGTAATTTATCCGTTGTTTCAATACCAATCTCCGTTGGTACAAACTTCTTTTCTACTAACTTCACATAACCCCTTTCTTTAATTGTATCAATCGTCTTTGCATAAGTAGAAGGTCTTCCAATCCCAAGTTCCTCCATTTCTTTAATAAGACGACTTTCTGTATATCTAGCGGGAGGCTTTGTCGTATGTGAACTATATTCAATATTATTCGAAGCAATAACTTTACTATTATAACTATCAAAATCAGGTAAAATAGCATCTTCAACATCTTCATAATCACGATAAACTTGCAAATAACCATCAAATAAAATAATTTGACCCGTTGCTTTAAACTGATAATTATTATTATCTAACATAACTGTTGTTGCCAATACCTTAGCATCTTTCATAAGTGAAGCCAAAGCTCTGTAATAAATAATTCTATATAGCTTATATTCATCATTTGTTAAATACTCTTTAATATCTTCTGGTTTTCTTCTTATGGAAGTTGGTCTAATCGCTTCGTGAGCATCTTGAACATTTTCCGTTTTCGTACTCTTTTTAACATACCCAACATATTCACTACCATAAGTATCTTTAATATAACCATATGTTTCCTTAATAAATTCATCAGATAATCTAACCGAATCTGTTCTCATATACGAAATAAGTCCAACAGTTTCATCTTTTAAAGTAATACCTTCATATAATTTTTGAGCAATCGTCATCGTCTTTTTCGAAGTAAATCCTAACTTTGTCGAAGCTTCTTGTTGAAGCGTACTCGTCGTAAAAGGAAATTTACTTTTCTTAGCCTTTTCTTTCTTTAAGACTTCTTCAATCTTAAATGCCTTCGATAACTTACTCAAAATTTCCTTAGCTTCTTCTTCCTTTTTAATCTCAATCTTTTTATGATTAAACATTTCTAATTTAGCAC
>CANQKK010000101.1 GCA_947624475.1 uncultured Bacilli bacterium | reverse complement strand
GTTATACTAATAATATACAGAAAAGAGGTAATTATGTGCGGAATAGTAGGATTTGCAGATAAATCTAAAGATAAAAAGAAAATAATTAAAGATATGGCTGATTTAATAAAACATCGTGGTCCCGATTCTGATGGCTACTATACTGATAAAGAAGTAGCGATAGGTTTTCGAAGACTCTCAATAATTGATTTAGATAAAGGAGATCAGCCTATCTATAATGAGGATAAAACAAAATTAGTCTTTTTAAATGGTGAAATATACAATTATAAATTTTTGAAAGAAGACTTAATTTCCAAAGGTCATAAGTTCAAAACTAGTACCGATACGGAAGTATTACTCCATGGATTTGAAGAATATAAGCAAGACCTTCTTCCCATGTTAAGAGGAATGTTTGCCTTTATCATCTATGATATTAAAAGTCACGAAATATTTGGAGCAAGAGATTTTTATGGAATTAAACCCCTTTATTATTACCAAGATAACAAAGAATTTATCTTCGGTAGTGAAATCAAAAGTTTTCTTGCTCACCCAAATTTCAAGAAGGAACTAAACCGTGATATGCTCGAAGATTATCTCACTTTCCAATATAGCGTTGGGGAAGATACCTTTTTCAAAAATGTCTATAAATTAAGACCGGGCCATTATTTTACTTACAAAGATGGAAAATTAAATATTAAAAAGTATTATAGTATCGAATTTGAACCTGATAACAATAAAAGCGAAAAAGAGTGGAAAAAAGAAATTAAAAATTTATTAGAAGACAGCATCAAAGCCCATAAGATAGCGGATGTCGAAGTCGGAAGTTTTCTATCTAGTGGTGTCGACTCCTCATATATAGGGGTAGCAAGTGATGTCGATAAGACTTTTACAGTTGGCTGGGATAATAAAAAGTATAGTGAAATAGATTACGCTGAAGAATTATCCAAGATGATTAACGTCGAAAATGTCAGTAAAAAAATAACTAAACAAGAATACTTTGATAATTTTTCCCATATTCAATATTTCATGGATGAACCCCTCGCTGACCCTTCGGCGATAGCCCTATATTTTGTTGCCAATATCGCCTCCAAAAATGTCAAAGTAGCATTATCTGGTGAAGGTTCCGATGAAATATTTGGTGGATACAATATCTATCATGAACCATATTCGGTAAGTTGGTATTACAAAATACCATATTTTATCAGAAGATTCCTTGGTATTTTAGTCTATCCCTTAAGACATCATCGTGGCTTTAATTTTATTTACCGAAGAAGTCATCGCCTAGAAGACCGCTACGTTGGAAATGCTTTCATGTTCGAACCATCGGAGACGAAGAAAATACTAAGTTATGCTCCTAAAAAGACTACTTATAAGGATTTAACGAAAAAGTATTACGATAATGCTAAAAACTATGACGATGTTACCAAGATGCAATACATCGACTTTAATTTCTGGTTAATCGGAGATATTCTCCTCAAAGCCGACAAAATGTCGATGGCTAATTCCCTAGAGGTACGAGTACCATTTTTGGACCGCATTTTAATCGATACTGCAAGAAAGATACCGACCAAATACAAAATAAAAGATGGAAAAACTAAGTATCTCTTTCGAGAGATCGCTCACGATATTCTCCCTGAAAAATGGTCTAATAAAAAGAAACTAGGTTTTCCTGTTCCAATCCGCGAGTGGCTCAAAGAAGAAGATACATATAACTTAGTTAAAGAAAAATTTTCTCGTTCGAGTGAGTTCTTTAAGCAAGACAAAATAATTAAATTATTAGATGAACATAAAAAAGGAAAGAGAGACAATAGTAGAAAGATATGGACTATCTTCTCATTTCTTACCTGGTATGATGAATATTTTATTCAAAGGTAGAGAGTATCTAAACATTCTCTTTTTTCTTTTTAAGATTCTAAAAAATTACTAAATTTTAAAAGTTATTAATATTTTTGTACAAAGTTATGTTATACTTATATCATATAGTACAGGTGATATGATGAAAAGAAAAATATTTATAATTTTAATTTTAATATTTAGTTTAGGACTAATATACACGCCAATAAAATTAGTAAAAGCCGATTCCGGTTGGGATAGTGATTACGATTCAGGAGGTTGGGACTCCGATTGGGATTCGGGTTCCGATTGGTCTTCCGGTTCTGACTGGGACTATGATGATGATTATTCTGGTGGTTCTCACTATTCTGGTAGTTCTTCTTCTGATAGTTCTATTGGAGTAGTTATTGCCATTGTTATCATCGTTGTCATAGTAATTATCGTCATAAATAATAAAAATAATCGAAATGGTGGTAGAGGTGGAAATCGCCCATCTAATATGACATCTAATAATTATAAGGACATTGATGTTGATAAAATAACTAGTATCGATCCTAATATTGATGTTTCTGAGTTCAAAGCCAAAGCATTTCAAATATATAAAGATATTCAAACTGCCTGGATGAATTTCGATACCGATACGATAAGAAAATTAACTACCGACGAAATATACAATATGTATAGTAGTCAGTTAGATACCCTAAAACTAAAAAAACAAAAAAATATTATGAAAGATATCTCTCTTATGGATATCAAAATAATTGATATCAAAAAAGAAGATGATGTCATAAGTTTAAGCGTATACTTAAAAGTTAAGTGCTATGACTATGTTATCAAAGAGGATACGGGAGAAACAGTAAGAGGAAGAGATAAAGATAAAATAATAATTGAGTATGTTATGTCTTTTGTCAAATCTGCTTCCAATAACAAAAATGAAGAAAAATGTCCTAACTGCGGTGCTCCTGTCGATATTGTCTCTTCGGCAACTTGTCCATATTGTGATAGCGTTTTAGTAAAAAATTCTAGCGATTATGTTATGAGTAAGAAAACTACAGTCGGCCAGTCGCTAGATAGATAAGGAGGGTAGTTATGGATGAATTTAACGAAGCAATGTTTAAAACTAAAGTTGATAATATCTTTGTCAAATTATACACTTCCATTATGAAAGGAAGTTTAGATGATGTATCTCACTTTATAAGTAGAGAAGTTTACGATAAATACAATAATTATATCTTAGAATTAAATAGTAAAAATCAAAGACAGATATATGATGAATTAAATGTCAAAAGTACAAC
>CANQKK010000100.1 GCA_947624475.1 uncultured Bacilli bacterium | reverse complement strand
CTGTCGAAAAATTTGATGCTAACAAGGGGTATAAATTTTCAACTTATGCTACTTGGTGGATTAGACAAGCTATTACGAGAGCGATTGCCGATCAGGCTAGAACTATTAGAGTACCAGTTCATATGGTCGAGACGATAAATAAACTTTCGAGATTTCAAAGACAACTTACTTTGGAACTAAATAGAGAGCCTACGGATGAGGAACTTGCTAAAAAAATGAATATGACTCCCGATAAGGTTAGGGAAGTAATTAAAATAGCGCAAGATCCAGTATCACTCGAGACTCCTATCGGAGAAGAAGAGGACTCACATTTAGGAGACTTTGTACCAGATGAGAGTAATATGTCACCGGAAGATTTTACTATTCACGAGATGTTAAAAGAAGAAATATCGGATGTTCTACTTACTTTGACCGAGAGGGAAGAACAGGTTTTAAGACTTAGATTTGGCCTCGAAGATGGATATTGTAAGACACTCGAGGAGGTAGGTCAGATGTTTGGGGTTACGAGAGAGAGAATTAGACAAATCGAAGCGAAAGCTCTTCGAAAATTGAGACATCCATCTCGCAGTAGAAAACTAAAGGATTTTTTGAATGAATAAGTTATCGAAAAGACTTTCTTTAGTTGCGGACTTTGTTCCTGATAATCGTAAAATTATCGATATAGGTTGTGACCATGGACTCTTATCAATATATTTGGCTAAAAGGTGCCCATCAAATAGAGTTATTGCAAGTGATATTAATGAGAATGCTCTATCTTCAGCGATTAGTAATATAAAAAGAGAGAAACTTACCGATCGAATTGATGTGCGACTTGGCAATGGTCTATCTATTATAGATAAAGATGAGATTGATACGATAGTTATTTCGGGGATGGGTGCTAATACAATCGTGGGCATCTTAAAGTATTCAAAGGATAAACTTGTCAATGTCGATACGATAGTTATTCAGAGTAATACGGATTTGTATTTTCTTAGAAAGAATATTACTAATCTTGGATACTACATTGATAGAGAGGAATTAGTAGAAGATAAGAATATCATCTATACAGTTATTTTATTTAAAAAAGGAAGAAAAAGATATTCTTATAGAGAACTTTATCTTGGACCAAAATTAATTTTAAATGATGATAAATTATTTAGACAAAAGTGTGATAAGGAACTTAAAACTTTTAAGATGATTTTGAGTAATATCAAAGAAGGACATTATTTATATCGATATCGGATAAAGAAAAATATTAGAATTTTGGAAAAACTTAAGTAGATTAGAGTCTACTTTTTTTCATATTATTTTATTTAAAACATATCTTTTATTGAAAGGAAGAGTGATTATGAAACAGATTATACCATTTAAAAAAGAACTTCCATTTAAAACAAAAGTTTGTGAAATTACTTCGATATCACTAGAAAGGGATATCGATGTCGGCGATGATGGTGTGATTTCAGGAGTATTTCATATTACCGGAGATTATAAAATGAACGAGGGCTCGATAAATAGAGAGGATTTTTCTTTTGATTTGCCTTTTGATATTACGTTAGATCCGAGGTATGATATTAAGACGGTAACTTCAGATATCGAGGACTTTTATTACGATGTTATAAATGAGGATACTTTAAAAGTTAATATCGACTTGTTTGTCGAAGCGGAATACTTACCGGAATCGGAAGTTAAAGTTACCTATGAAGAGGAAGAGAAAGAGAAAGAAGATAATAGATATGACGATATTTCTTTAGAAATAGTAGAGAAGGAAGAAGATACTAAGGAAGAAGTAAGAGAAGAAAAAGAACAATTAGAAGTATCTGAAGAAGATAGTGATGATACCACAGATACAGAAGAAAAAGAGAAAATGGTTAGGGATGATACTACTGAAGCGGTGGAAGAGAAAGAAGAGGAAATAGAAAATATAGATATAACTCCTAGTCCTAGTGTTTTGTATAAAAATAATGCCGAGGTAGAATTACCAGCGGAAAGAGATGATTTAATATCAGCTTCAGACTTATTTTCTAATTTAGATGATACGGAAACTTATACTACTTATTATGTTTATATTGTCAAGGAAGATGATACAGTCGATAAGATACTTTCTAAGTATGGAATATCAAAAGAAGACTTGGAAGACTATAATGATATAACAGAAATAAAACCGGGCGATAAGGTAATAATACCAAAGAAATGTGAATAATGATATAAGAAAAGTGATAGATAAATATAATTTAACACCGAAGAGATTTACAATTAAGTCTAATGCTAAGATAGTTGATGATAAAGTAGTTATAAAGAGTAGAAAAAATAATAATTTAGAGAATACTTATAAATATTTGAAATCGAGGTCTTTTGATTATTTTCCTAATTTTATTGAAATTTCTGACGATTATGAAGTATATCCTTATATTGAAGATATATATGAACCTAGAGAACAAAAAGCAATGGATTTAACTCATTTACTAAGTTTACTTCATAGTAAGACTACTTTTTATAGGGAAGTGGATATTGATAATGTCAAAGAGATATATGAAGATATGGTTAATAAATTAGATTATTTATATAATTATTATAGTGATCTTATCACTTTGATAGAAAAAGAAGTTTATATGTCTCCTTCTTCGTATTTGATAGCGAGAAATATAAGTATTATTTTTGAAAGTATATATTATTCTAGAGATACTTTAGAAAAATGGTACGAAAAAAAAGAGAATAATAAAAATGAGAGAGTAGTTAATATTCATAATAATATTAATTTAGATCATTATATAAAAAACGAGAGACCATATTTAATAAGTTGGGATAAAAGTAGAATAGATAGTCCAATATATGATTTATTATCTTTCTATCAAAATCATTATCTGGAATTTGATTTTGATGATTTATTTCACTATTACGAGGGATTTTATCCTCTTAAGGAAGAGGAGAGACTACTTTTATTTAGTTATATGGCTATGCCTTTTAAGGTAGAAATAGAAAATGATGAATATAAAATGTGTATAAAAATTAATAAAATAATAGATTACTTATATAAGACAAGTAATCTAATTATGAACTATCAAAAGAAAAATGGATAGTTCTTTTTTAATAAAATTTTTGACTATAGATAGTTGCATGTGTATAATTATGTCATAATTAGTACTTAAGGTACATCTCTTCTTTTTTGCCGATATTTCGGAAGGAAGGAGTGATCTCATGAAGTTAAGATTTTCTGAGAAGGAGGTTTTGG
>CANQKK010000099.1 GCA_947624475.1 uncultured Bacilli bacterium | reverse complement strand
CTCCCCTTTACGAATCTCTTTAAAAATTTTACCATCTTTGATAAAGATTACCCTCCTTGCATAACTAGCAGTGAAAGCATCATGTGTAACCATAAGAATAGTAGCACCAAGTTCATCTAAATAGTTAAATTTTTCTAGTAACATTTTAGATGATTTAGAATCTAAGGCTCCAGTAGGTTCATCAGCTAAAATTAATTTAGGATCGGTAACAATTGCTCTTGCACTTGCTACCCTCTGTTTTTGACCCCCACTCATCTGATATGGATACTTATTTAAAACATCCTTAATATCAAGTTCTTCACTAACTTTCTTAATTTTTGCTTCTATTTCTTTAACAGTTGCATTTTGAATAGATAAAGCAAGAGCAATATTTTCATAAGCAGTTAAAGTATCTAATAAATTAAAATCTTGAAAGATAAACCCAAGTTCTTCCCTTCTAAATTTATTAAGTTCATTACCTTTTAATTTAGTAATATCAATTCCTCCAACAAAAATATGTCCACTTGTTACTTTATCAATCGCTCCAATACAATTTAAAAGAGTAGTTTTTCCCGAACCAGATGCTCCCATAATAGCAACAAACTCACCCTTTTCTACTTCAAAAGATAAATTATCGATCGCCTTTGTTAAAGATGAACGACTGCCATAGTATTTTTCAATTCGTTGGACTTTCAAAATATTTTCCATATAATTTTCTCCTTTCACAAGCAATAATAACCCAAAAAAACTATTTTGTCGTTCGTTTAATATTACAAAGCATTAAAATTTTGTAACATTACTTTAAAACATCATAATATTTATCTTTAGAAAATGTTATATAAACTTTTGTATATTCATTATAAACAGACTCTATATCTATTTTATGTCCTAACTTTTTGCACATATTTTTAGCAATAAATAATCCCATTCCCGTAGATTTATTACTATTTCTTCCATTTTCTCCTGTAAATGATTTATCAAAGACTTGCTTTAAATCTGATTTTCTTATTCCTATACCATTATCTTCAATAATTAAAATTATTTTTTCATGTTTCTCTTGAACCGATATTTTAATATACGAATTATCAATATCTCTTTTATACTTAATACTATTATTAACGATTTGTCCTAAAATAAATTCTAACCATTTAGAATCAGTTAATATTTTATATTGGACATTTTCTACAATGTAATCCATCTTATTTTCAAGTATTTCATCCATATTTTTAAGACCGACATTTTTAATAACTTTTGATAAATCTACTTCTTTTATTAAATAATCTTTCTCAGCATTTTCACTTCTGGCGTAATAGAGAACTTGATCTACATAATCTTCTAATCTTTTTAATTGTAATTTTGTTTTTTTATCAAACTTATCTTTATGATTATTACTTATTAAAACTAATGTCGAAAGTGGAATTTTAACCTCATGAATCCACATTTCAATATATTCTTTAAAGTCTAACCACTGACTTTCAATAGTTCTTATATTTTCGTTCATCGATTTATTTATTTCATATAATGCAGACACAAGTAATTCACCTTCATAAAATTCTGGTTTATTAAGCATTTCTAAGACGAGATAACTTTTATCTAAATTATCGATATTCGAAAGTAAATCAGTATAAAATTTTCTCTTCCTTTCAAAAGAAATAATAAGTAAGAAAGTAAAAGATATCCCAAAAATAACCGCTACAGAAAACACAACTTCCCGGTTTACCTTAAACGCAAAAAAAATTAGCAGTATAAGTATCATACTTATTCCAAATATTAAAAGTCCATATAATTTATCTTTTAAATATTTACTAAACTTCATAACAAAATATACCCTATACCTTTCCTCGTATCTATCACATTATCGTATCCAATACTTTTTAATTTAGCCCTTAGTCTACTTATATTGACCGTAAGAGCATTATCATTAATAAATTCTTCACTATTCCATAACTCGGTCATAAGTTCATCTCGTGTTACAATTCTATTTTTCGACTTTAAGAGACAGCAGAAAATAATCATTTCATTTTTCGTCAAAATAATTTCCCTATCCCCTCTTTCGATGACACCCTTTTGCGGATTAATTTTAAGATCTTTATAAGAAAGGACACCCAAATTACAATTTACTCTTCTGAGAACCGCTCCAATTCGCAAAAGAAGAATATTAGGATTATAAGGTTTCGTAATATAATCATCTGCCCCATAAGAGATAGATAGCGCCTCGTCAGTTTCCGAGTTTCTACTAGTTACCATAATAATAGGAGTACTAGATATCTTTCGAATATTTTTAAGAAGCACCTCTCCATTAACATAAGGTATATTTATGTCGAGTAAAATTAAGTCGGGAGAATTATTCAAAATTTCCCAAGAAGCATTTTTAAAATCTTCCAAAATTACCGCTTGGTAATCATTATTTTCAAGTAGTTCCGATAATTCCCTTGCAATATCATAATCATCTTCTATTATCATAATCTTTTGCATCATCTAACTCCATTTCTATTTATTATTATACCATGACTAATTCTTACTAAACCTTACAATTTTGTAACAAAAAAGATATCATATACTTAAACCGATATCTTTTCTATCTATTATTATAGTTTGGGATCGACGATTATTTTAACAGCGGAATCTTTGCCACTAGTAAGTCTCTCAAATGACTCCTGTACTTTTTCGAGTGGTACGACGCTATCTACATATTTCATGACATCGATCCTCTTTTCAGAAATTAGTTCGAGAGCCTTTTTAAATTCCGCTACTGTATATGCGATAGCACCTTGGACGTGTAGTTCGTGCATTACTGCTATTACCGTAGGAACCGTAATTGGTGTTAATGATACGCCAACTAAAATTAGTTTTCCACCGACTCTCGTATAAGTAAGAGCACTACTTACTGCCGCCGAATTACCCGAGCAATCGATTACGATATCAAATCCACCACCAGTTTTCTCCATAAGTTTCGAAGGAGTATTTTCATCTAGTGCATCAAACCATTCATCAGCCACTCCTAAAGATACTGACTTACTTCCTCTAGCACTATTAGTCTCCGTCATAGCAACATAGTTAGATCCCTCCAGCTTAGCAAACTCGGCGCATAATAGCCCAATTATTCCGCCTCCTACTATTAGTACTTTATCTCCTACCTTAATATCAGCCAAATGAACAGCATGAAGAGCAACGGCAGTAGGTTCAGTCATCGCACCTTCTTCATCAGTTACATTATCGGGTACTTTAACTACCATATCAGCTCTGACGCGAAGTTTTTTAGCAAAACCACCCGAACGATTAAGCGCAAGGCCAACAGCATCGCTCCATGTCTCAA
>CANQKK010000098.1 GCA_947624475.1 uncultured Bacilli bacterium | reverse complement strand
CTTTTAAATCTTTTTCAAATTGTTCCATAGCCTTTCTCGTCATAATTTTTTTATTTTGAAGATTATATTCGTAGTAGCCTGTCTCTTCAATAGTATAGGCAATGATGAAAGTAATAAATAGACAGACAAAAACTAACTTAAAAATCTTTTTCTTATTCATTTTTTTCACCATTTATAAGATAATCAAAAATATTTGATAGTGCTTCGATGGTATTTAATACTTCATCGATATTATTTTCGGTTCCTCCTACTTCAATTAAGATAACATTAGAACTGACATCCTGATTATAGATACCGTCGACTCCAGGTCCTTCTTTTTTATATATACCTTTGGAAAGACCGGGATAATATTTATTCGCTAGAGAATTTATTTTTTCTGAAAGACTTAAATTATTTTGATATCCGTCGTGTTCAAGTCCTATAACAAAGAGAATTCTGGCATAACTTTTACCCTCTATCGTCGCTGTCGTTGCACTTTTACCGACCGAGTCTCTATGTAAATCAATATAGTATTTTAAGGAGGAATATTTATTTTTCTTATCTAACATAAATATTCGGGAAGCTCTATATGAATTTGAATAATCCCAATTATTTAGATTTAAGAAATCAGTTAGATTAGTTGTCTCCACTATTGTCGATATTCCCCTACTATTTAATTTTTCTTTAAATAGATAAGAGGCCATTAGAACATTTGGTGTTATTCCATAAATATCGAGACCGGTACTATCGTAATTTTCTAGTTGATGTGAGTTATAGATATAGATGATAGGATTATTTACATCGACAGGATTCGGATCCTCAATATAAGAACTTACTTTTTTTAATTCTTCTAAATTACTGTAGTCATCTTTGTGTTCAAGTTCTGATACTTTCTTTTCGCTATTTCCAATAATACTGCTATTTAGAATAGTCGAGGGATTACTTATATCAATATTAAAAAGAAATTTGACGCTCGATGAGACAATATCTACTACTTTGTATTCTTTTATCATATGACTATTTCCACCACTCATTAAAAAGTTAATAAACTTAGCATTGGTAATATCATCACTATTTTTTAATGAATAATAAAGAGTAATAGCAAAGACGAAATAAATTAATATTACATAAAAAAATGATTTTCTAATTACTTTCTTCGAAGTATTTTTAAGTTTCATCTTTTTATTCATACCATCACCTTATATAAGTATATAATTTAATTTATTAAATATATGTCGAAAAAAAATATCTTATCAACTTAAATAAGATATTTTAATACATTCCTTGAATTTTCTTGATAGTCTCATTACTTAGAGAAGATAATTTCCAATTACCATTTTTATCTTTTTCAACCTCAAAATCAATGGTATAGGTCACTTTTTCTTTTATGTTTTCGAGATTATCTAGTTTAGTGTTATTGTATTCTTCTAGTGTATAGTCGTATCATTTACGGCTTTTTTGTAATCCATTACTTCTATTTCAGTAGTTATAACAGCCTTATCCCCATCAACTCGCTCATCAGTAACCTGATAAGTTAGATTTTTGTATTGTTTTTCGATTAGTTTGCGATATCTATCTTTTTGGTTATCAGTTAAGTTCTCTTCATTTACAACCTCTTCAATACCACTTTTGATGTCACTATCTAGTTTCTGGTATTTATTTAATAAATCTTCAACTTGCGAAGTAGGACTATTAGATAGAGAACAACCGACCAAAACAAGTAAAAACATAAATATAGTTAGTATTTTTTTCATTTAATCATCTCCATTTATATTTTTACTATTTTTTTCTCTTTTATACTAAAAAGTATAATTATTTATAACAGAAATAACTTTTTCTTTACTGTATCCCTGAGTCAAGAGATGGTTATATATTTTATTTTTTAATTTTAGTCCACTATATTTTTTATTTGTTCGCAGATCTTTTTCAATTATCTTAATAATTCTATCCTTAATAATATCATCATCTACTAGAGGCATGTTTTCTTCGATAATATTACTTTCAATTCCAAGTTTTTGAAGTTCTCCTCGTATTTTGTAATCACCCATCATCGTAAAATTTAATTTGTCTTTTATAAAAGCCTTAGTAAAACGATTATCATCTAAATATCCCATCACTTCTAACTTCGATATAACAAGTAATATATCTTCCTTACTAATTTTCTTTTTTAGAAGATAATTTTCAATTTCTTTAATGCTTCGAAGACGAAAGTCTATGTATTTGATACACTGCATTATAATATCATAAATATAACTATCTTTTTGAAGTTTATTATATAAAGTAGAATCAATTTCTTTTTTTAAGAGAAGTTCATTTTCGGTTATTACTTTTTCAGGAAGAGTTAAAACTTCACCATTTGATAAGAAGACATTATAGGTATCTTTTTTATCTTTTTCGTATTTTAAAATATTCATATGTTGCATTCCTTTCTATCACTATAAAATTAAGTATCAGATAAGAAAAGGAAAGAATTACTCTTCAGTTTCTCTTTCCCTATACTTTTTCTTTGCTTCGAGCATCGTCATGGTGATTTTTTCATCAATTTCTGGAAGGGCATTCGTATCAATGTTCGATAGAACGACAACTTCTTTAACCGTGTCGATAGTAACCTTGCCCCATATTATTCCATTTCGGATTGTCAAATCATTAAACATATCTGGTGTTATGATTCGGAAGAAATATCCGAAAACGAGACGCTTGGTTGCAACGATTATTCTCTTATCTGTTAGAACAATAATGTTCGTATTAAGAAAATCATAGCTATTAAAGTTCTTCTGTGCCAAAAAGACATATTTTATCTCTTCGTCACTGCCAATATATTTAGCCACCACCTTAGCATGAGCCTTAATTCGAAAAGCAAGTGTTTTCGGATATTTTATTTTAAAATCTAAGGCTCTTTTATAAATTTCATTAAGCATCGGTGTCTACCTTAATATTTTCTTTAAGGAAGTTAATAAACTCATCTTTCTCAACATAACCACCTATTGAATCGACAACTGTATTTCCGTATAGGAATAATGTTGTCGGAGTTCCCCACTGTTCTTTCTTCAAATATGAGTTAGATGATGATAAAGACGCTCTTTCTTCATCAGATAGATTTGTTAAGTTTAGATAGTATATTGGAACTTTATATTCACTACTTACTTCTTCGACAATTGGAATATATTTTTCACAATATCCACATCCATCCTGAACGATTATTACTAAGAAAGGTTTTTCCTCAGCCATCTTATTTTCGTATTCAGAATAAGTTATCTCTTGAAATCCAGCTTCTCCTTCAACCGCTACTGGAAGTTCGATATCAAGTTTTGGTTTAGTCTCCCTAGTTGCAAAAACT
>CANQKK010000097.1 GCA_947624475.1 uncultured Bacilli bacterium | reverse complement strand
CGAGAGAGCACATCTTACTTGCTAGACAAGTTGGAGTTCCAAAAATCGTAGTATTCATGAACAAATGTGATATGGTTGATGACGAAGAATTATTAGATTTAGTAGAAATGGAAATCAGAGACTTACTTAACGAGTATGAATTTGATGGAGATAATACTCCAATTATTAGAGGATCTGCTCTTAAGGCTCTTGAGGGAGATGAAAAATACGTTAAGAGTATCGAAGAACTTATGGATGCTGTTGACGAATGGATCCCAACTCCAGAAAGAGATACTGATAAACCATTCTTAATGTCAATTGAAGACGTATTTACAATTACTGGTAGAGGAACAGTTGTTACTGGTCGTGTTGAAAGAGGTAAATTAAATCTTAACGATACTGTTGAAATCGTTGGACTTAAAGATACAAAGTCAACAGTAGTTACTGGTATTGAAATGTTTAGAAAGCAACTAGATTATGCTGAAGTTGAAAGAGGACAAGTTTTAGCTTAACCTGGATCAGTTACTCCACATAAGAAATTTAAAGCTCAAGTATACGTACTTTCTAAAGAAGAGGGTGGAAGACATACACCATTCTTCACTAACTATAGACCTCAGTTCTATTTTAGAACTACAGATGTTACTGGTGTAGTTACACTTCCAGAGGGAACAGAAATGGTTATGCCTGGAGATAATGTAACTATGACAGTTGAATTAATTGCTCCAATTGCCGTTGAAAACGGAACTAAATTCTCTATTAGAGAAGGTGGACACACTGTAGGTGCTGGATCAGTTACTGAAATTATTGAATAATAAAATTAAGATGCTCGTTTTGGGTGTCTTTTTTTAGAATTTTTATGTAAAATGTACCATAAATACTGTAAAACATATCATAAAATACTTGACAATATATATATAATATTATATAGAAAGGAGAAGAAGACTTAAAAATATTTTTTAAGAAAGGGATGATTGAAAATGAAAAATATGAAAAAATTGTTTAGTTTAGTACTAATGATGTCTTTATTTTTAGGAATTGCACAAGTTTCGGCATCAGATTTGACTGATGGTAAATTATCTATAACTGATTCTAATTTTGCAGATTATTTGGATATTGAAAAAAAATATGATAAAGAAAATAATATTAACAATGTTAAAATAACTGTTAAAATCGACGATGAATTAATCGAAAAAGTTTTAGAACAAAAACCAGGAAGTTCTGCGGCAGAGGCTAATATTGGAGCATATTACCTAACATTAAATCCTGGAATTAGTGAAGATGAAGAATATTATGTAGAAAATGAGACATTTGCTAATTCAACAGCTATTACAGACGCTCAAAAAGTAGTAAAGGGATATTTAGATTTGACTGATGAAGAATATAAAGCAAAATTTAATGGCAGTACAAAATATAAGTCTAAAAATAAAAGTGTTTGGCCATATGGAATAAGGGTTCAATATAAAGAAAATGGCGTTTGGAAGAATATTACTGCTAGAAGTGATGGTCAAAAGTCAGTTAAGGATTATTTAAATAGTGTATTAAACACTGAATTAAAATATGGCGAAAATTATAGATTTTATTTAAATGAAGAAGAATATTTCTTGTTTGGATGGAAACCAGTAAGTAGTGGCGAAGATAAATATGAATATATTAAAATATCTTATGAAGTAAAATTTCCAATTACTGCTACAATTGGTGATCAAAAAGTTTATTTTAAAGATTTGACTGATGCACTAAAAGATTCAGAAGTAACTGCTATTGATATTAATGAAGATGTTGAAATTAGTTCAGATGAGGATATTGTTATTCCTGAAGGAATGAAAATAAATATTGCAAGTGGAAAAACATTATCTGTAGCAGGTAAGGGTAATTTAGTTGTTAAAAAAGGTGCAACAATTTCAGGTGCAGGTAAGGTTGTCCTTTTAGGTGATAATAAAGAAATTATGTATGAAGTAGCAGTTTCTGCTGAAAATGGTGAAGTAACAGTTGATAAAACTACTGCTACTGCTGGCGAAATAGTAAAATTAACACTAAAAGCAAATAAAGGGTATAAGTTGGATGAATTAATAGTTGTTGATGCAGAAGGAAATGAAATATCAGTAAAAGATAATACATTCGAAATGCCAGCAAATAGTGTAAGCGTCTATGCAAAATTTGTATCAGAGACAGCAGAAAATCCTGAAACAGGAGATAATATTATTACATATGTAATGACGGCTATCTTAGGATTAGGAATAGTAATTTTTGCTAAAAGATTTTCAAAAGTAAACTAAATTTTAAAGATTAAAAGGTAGGATTCATAAATCTAACTTTAAGATTGTTGACAAATGAAAAATTTGAAAACAATCTTTTATTATTCGCTTAATTCTAGATTATAAGGAATGAAAATTATAAATAGACCAAACTGAAATCATACTAGATGAACTATCATAAATATTATTTGAATTAATGCTACTAATGGTAGCATTTTTCACAATTGTCATGGGTTGTTTTAGTATTTCTACTGTATAGTTTATTATTTTTGAAAATTAAACCAATCTAAATAAAGTTGTATATGTTTATGATTTAGTTTGTTCTAAGAAGATTTGCATTTTTAATTAATAAATAAATGATATTTTTTTAAGTATCATTTATTTTAATAAAAAAATTAGCAATTGATATTGACAATTGCTAAAATAGTGCTATAATTATAGTTGTAAGTTATTAGGAGATGTTAAAAAATGAAAAAAAGAGAATTTAAAACAGAGAGTAAAAGGGTATTGGATCTAATGATTAATTCTATTTACACGAATAAGGAAATATTTTTAAGAGAGCTTATATCTAATGCTAGCGATGCTTTAGATAAGTTATATTATTTATCTCTTACCGATAAAAATATTAATGTAAATAAGGCTGATCTCGAGATAAAAGTTGCTTATGATGCTGATAATAAAACTATTACAATATCTGATAATGGATGTGGAATGACCGAAGAAGAGTTAGAAAATAATTTGGGTGTAATTGCCGAATCTGGTTCTCTTCATTTTAAAGAAGAGAACGACGGTCAAGATGACGTAAATGTTATCGGGCAATTTGGAGTTGGTTTTTATTCTGCTTTCATGGTAAGTAAAAAAGTAAAAGTTGAATCGAAATCATACAAAGATAGCAGTGCTACTATTTGGGAGTCGGAAGGAGTAGAGGGCTACACTCTTTCTAAAAGTACGAGAGAAGATATTGGTACGACAATTACGTTATATTTAAAAGATGATACCGAGGATTATAAATATAGTGATTTTCTAAGTGAATATCGTCTTCGTAATGTTATTAAGAAATATTCTGATTATATAAGTTATCCAATTAAAATGGAA
>CANQKK010000096.1 GCA_947624475.1 uncultured Bacilli bacterium | reverse complement strand
TTGTCGAAGTAACGGAAGAGTCTCCTGTCGTAATTAATTTTCCAGAAAAACCAACTTCATTTCCTGTAGCAACAACATTACCATTATTTAATTCGATTAATGTACTATTACTACCAACACCATTATTAGTAAGTGTTAATGTTCCATTATTACTTATATTAATTTTTTCTAATGGTGCTATTCCAGTTCTCGAAAATCCATCAATTTTTAACTCTCCTCCATTAATTTCTATTATACCATAAGGTCCACCCTTTTTAGTTTGGAAAGCAATTGGGCAAGAATTTGGGTCATTTAATTCCGTACCAGAGCAAGAATTATCTGCTTCATTAGTACTATTTACTTTTCCTGTAACAACTAGTTTTGAACCATTTTCAAAAATAACATTGGTTGTATCGATATTAGTATAATTTCCACTACTTCTTGCACTTTGAACTTTGCCAAGGTCACCAGTTTCAGGCTTAAAATCCTTGATGTTTAAAGTACCGTTTACAGTCAAAGTAGCATTTTCATCCAAGATAACAATTTTATTTTCAATGTTAACTGTCTTATCATTTGCTATTTCAACATTACCAGAAATTTCTACGATACGGCATGAACTATTACTAGTTATATTATCTTGAGTAAAATTTCCACTCTCAACTTTGCAAACATCATCGGCTTTTACGCCCATAATGCCACATCCCATTGCAATAAATGCAGCAATCATAAGTTTAAAATTTTTCATCATATCAATCCTCTCTTTTAAAATTTCTTTTTATTCTCCTTTCCTATTATAATTTTATCACACAACTTAAGTACCGTCTAGTCTTTTTTTTAATTCTTTAAAACTTGACATCTTTTCTGTTTATAAAACCCACTAGTAAGATAGGTATGATCGATAAGTAGAGAATTAATTTTAAATCGTTAATAAAATAACATATGAGACACATTCCTGCTCTCGTAAGACAAAAAATTATTTCTACCACAATAAGATAGCCTTTAACATTAGCTTTTTTTTCGATATTGTACATATTAATCGTCGATACGACTTCGAACATTTTAATTCCAAGTCCTTCAAATAGGGCAATAACAAGTATTAGATATTTGCTTGTAATATTCATCTTTAAAAGAAGAAATAGACAAAAGATAATATTTAGATATTTAAAATATTTTTTATCGTCAATTTTTTTAACAAAGAAATAGATAAAAAGACAGGCTGAAATACCAGTTAGAGCATTAAAAAGACCAATATATTTCATACTTCCACTTATAAAGAGATAGAGATAGAGAGGCTGAAAAGATAAATTTATTACTTTAGCCTGCTCGAAGAGAAAGAAAAGAAATTGATTTCTCTTAGGATAGGTATATTTGATTTTTTTCTCTTCCTTTTCGGTATTGAATTTAAAGATAAAGAAAGTACCAAAGATCGATATGATAATCACTGTAATAGCAAGAGCAATAAGAGATAACTTACTTTGAATATACGAGGCTACAAGACCTGAGAAAATAAGTGCTATATTAGTAAAAATTATTATTGTTCCAATTTCTTTCTTCTCATGATTAGAAATTGCTTTAATAGCATAGTAATGTCTTAGGGTATGATACGTATAAGATCCTACTCCATAAATAATTCCAAAGATAATTAGATTTAAAAAAGTTTTCTGCATAATGGACATAAAATAAAAACTAAAACTAAATATGATACTAGAGAAAATTAATATATATTTTGTCTTTATTATTTTAGTTAAATACATAGTAATAATACTTACTACTGCTCCAGTTAGATATAGAATAATATAAAAGATAATGATATCTCTGAGACTATAACCCATTTTATATAGAAGGACAGACGAAAAGACTTCGACGATATTTCTACCAATAGTCGAAAAAAGTATAAATAAATTATATCTTTTCATATTTGTCATCTAATCACCATTTATAGTATGTATTTTTTTTATTTTATGATACAATATAACACGAGGTGAATTAAATGTTTAAATATTCTCTCGATAATAAGAGATATCATACTTTGAATTATTTTTTTAATAAGAAATTTAATTCAAAAGTATATAAAATTAGCCTAAATGGTGGTTTTACCTGTCCTAATATCGATGGAACTAAAGGTTATGGTGGATGTATATACTGCTCGAAGAGTGGTTCGGGAGATTTTGGTGGCGATAAGAATAAACCACTTAAAGAGCAGTTTTTAGATATTAAAAAAGTTATCGATAAGAAGGCTCCTGGTAGTAAATATATTGCTTATTTTCAAGCGAGGACTAATACTTATGCTCCTTTAGATGTCCTAAAAGAAAAATACGAGGAAGTATTAAAGTATGATAATGTCGTCGGTCTTTTTATTGCTACGAGATGTGATGCTATTTCTGATGAAGTCTTAGATTACTTAGAAAATTTAAGTAAGAGAACTTTTTTGACAATCGAACTTGGTCTTCAGACAATTCATGATAAGACTTCTAAACTTATTAATAGATGTCACTCACTAGAAGAATTTGATGTAATGGTTAAAAAACTTAGACAGAGAAATATTAATGTATCAGTTCATATTATCAATGGTCTACCTTATGAAACAAAAGAGATGATGTTAGATACTGTAAGACACCTTAATACTTTAGATATTCAAGGTATTAAAATTCATATGTTAAATATCGTCAAAGATACTCCTTTAGAAAAGTTATATAAGAAAGAAAAATTTTATCTTCTAACAAAAGAAGAATATATTGATATTGTTATAAGTCAACTTGAGATACTAAATCCAGAAATTATTATTCATAGAATAACCTCTGATCCTGACCCTAAATATCTAGTAGAACCAAAATGGCTCATTAAAAAATTTGGTGTTCTAAATGATATTGATAAAGAAATGGTAAAAAGAGATACTTATCAAGGTAAATATTATAGAGAAAAATAGATATCTTTTTTTGAACATTCATTGTTAACTTATTCATTTTTACCATTTCCTTTTTGATTAAAATAAAATATAGTGTGTTTTGTAATTTACACACTATATTACTCTCTTCTTTTTTTCTTTAATTTTATCATTCTTTCAAAAACTGTCAGTTAGCAAGCTGGAATGGGTCATCACTACTTCCTGTATGACTGCCTTGTATAGTTTGATGAGCAGTCAAATATAAGGCTGGATGCACCGGAAGCGCACTTACGACAGAAACGGAGTAAACAAAACCGGATTCACTTGGCAGAAACACACCATCCCCTGAAGACGCTTCCGGGCTTAGTAGCCATGTATACTCACCTTTAAATAGGTAATCATTATCCTTACAAGAAGTATTACGATAATCATATAAACCTTTGTCACACTTTTCAAAATCTACTCCATATCCATAGTC
>CANQKK010000095.1 GCA_947624475.1 uncultured Bacilli bacterium | reverse complement strand
GATACTATGCAGAAACACAAGAAGAAGCACAAGGTAAAACAAGAAGTACAAGATCAGTAGATGAAAAACAATATATAGATGGAAATGGATATCTAACAGAAAATGCTGATAATAAACATTTCTCAGATAAAGGTACATTGTATGCCGAATGGAAAGATAGTGAAAAACCAAAAGCACAAGATATTAAATCAACTAGTGATTTAAAAAGTAATAGTCAAACAGCAACATTATCATGTACTGATAATGTCGGAGTAACAGGTTATTATTTTGGAACAACTAGTAGTGATGCAGTAGAATTTAATAATATAGAAAATCCAAGTACAAGTTGGAATACTACATTACAAGTAACAAGTCCAGGTACATACTATTTAAAATGTAAAGATGCAGAAGGAAATATATCAGAACCTAAGTCAATAACTTATTATAGTTATACAGTAAAAAATATGTTATTTAAGGGAGAAGATTCAACAAAAGAAGAATCTTACGATACAACAAATTATAAACAAAATGGAAGTGATGAAGGGCCATATATAGCACCAACTGGAACATTAATAACATTATCTGATGTATATACAGTACCGATAACTGCAGATGCAACTCCATTTGTAGGATATAGTACCGATTCATCTACTACTTCACCAAAACAAGAAAATCCAACATTAACTAATGATGTAACATACTATATGTGGTTTACTAGGCAATCATTTACGATAACATATGACGGAAATGGTGGAAATGATAGTGTGGGTAATGTACCACAGACTCAAACAAAATATTACGGAGTAGAAGTTAATCTAAGTTCAGATGAACCAACAAGAGAAGGATATAAATTTCTAGGGTGGAGTACAGATAGTGGTTCAGCAAGTGCTACATATAGACCAGGGCAGAGTTATGCAGTAAATAACGGTGCTACACTATATGCTATATGGAAATCAGCAGGTGTTCCACTCTCACAATATATAAAAGATTTATATACAAGTGCTTATACAACACCAGTAGAAAATAATGATATTGAATATTATTATGCAGAAGAAGTTAATTTAATGAATGATAGATTAGGAAGTTCAGACATAAATGAAGACGGAGGAAACATAAGATATTACGGAGCAGATCCTGATAATTATATATACTTTAACTGTGAAGATTATAGTAAGCAGACGAATGATACTTGTGAGAAATGGCGAATAATAGGAGTTTTTGGAGAAGGAGTAAAAATAATAAAAGATGAATCAATAGGAAAATATGCATGGGATAGTGGAGAATCAAATAACTGGGCAAATGCTTCGTTAAAAAAGAAATTAAATGACGAATACTATAAAGGGAAAGGAACTTATACTAGTGGAAAGGCTATTACACAAGCAACAAGAGGAATGATAAAAGAGGTAACATGGTACCTAGGAGGAACTGACGATGTAGAAGGCGTATATTCAGACCAATGGTATAATTATGAGAGAAAAGGACCATATCCGAGAAGTGGTCAAATGAAACCAAGTGAAGGATATAAAAAAGAAATACAAGCAAAAATAGGATTAATGTATCCAAGTGACTATGGATATGGAGTAGATTTTCAAGAGTGTACGGAAGAACCATATAACTTCGATACTGATCCAAACTGTACATCAAATGATTACCTATTTAAAGAGGAGGATACATGGTTACTAAGCCCGTATTCGTCTGACTCGTACGGTGCGTTCCGTGTGTACTCGACTGGCTTTTTCTACAGCGACCGTGTCAATGATACGTTTGCGGTCCAGCCAGTCCTATATCTAAACTCTGAACAAGCCATACGGGATGGGCACAATGGAGATAGTAATGATCCAATACAACTACAATAGGAAAAATGTGATAAAAAAAGGCCCCATGAGGGCGAAGCCCCGAAAGTGGCCCGGCGCCCTTGGGCGTCGTCATGGAGGTCTGTCTCGCCGATAAGGCGAGAGGCGCGAATTAGAAAAAACTATAGATATGACGTCAGTTATATAAATAATAGAGTAAAAATAGATATTTTCAAAAAAAATGGAAATATCTATTTTTTAAGCAAAAACTAGTACAAATGTTTGGCTTTTGACACCTAAAAAAGGCCTCAAAAGAAGAAATTTTAAAAAAAATGAAGAAATTTTTGCAAAACTTGGGAAAAATCAAAATAAAAGTTGTATATAACTATTGAAGGGAGGAATTTTGAAAATGAAAAAAATATTACTAGTAGTCCTACTAATAATTACTATCTCTAAAGTAAAAGCAGATGAATATTTTTGGAGTAGTGAAAAATTAGATGACTACAAAGCAGTAGAAGAAGAAAAAAGATATCGCTTCTACCGTGAAGAAAAAGAAGGTGAATATTTAAAGAAAGGAGGTAGTAGTTTATATGAACACGAAGACTTAGAAGATGTCATATATAAAGATCTAGGAGACTTCCAAGATAGTTGTACTGAAAGTGATACTGTTATAGTAGAGACTAAGAAAGTCTATCCGTACAAGAAGATACCTAAAGCTAAGTACATGCAGATAAGTAATATACCACGTGAGTTAAAAATCAAAAAAATCGATATTTACTCTAGTGATGAAAAAATAAGTTACGATATTACGAGATGCAATAAATGTAATGATATGACTATTTCAGCAGGTGGCGATATGGAACTTACTTTCGATGTCCCACAAGTAGTAGGATATCTTAAGTTAAATATCGAAGTCGATGGAAGTGATAATTTTGCTTATTATACACATTTTCAATCAGAAAATAGGATAAACCTAATAAGTAATAAACTTCTAAGTAGTAAGACAGAATTTAAAATAGATAGTTATAATTATCTATATAATAATCTTAAAGAAGTCTATTATTCAGAAGAACCCATTTCAAGAGATTATCTAAATTATCCATTAGAAGAAAAAGAAATGTGTAAAGAAAAAGAAGTACAAACTTACCACTATAACATTAATAAAGTCTATTATGATGATAATTATTATGTTAGCGTCGAAGACTCTACTTATCAAAAAGATGAAGACGACTATAAAGTTTTCTATAAGTATTTATCTATAGATAAATCTACTGAAGAAAAGTACGAATATCAAGTAGATAGAGTAGCACCAAAAAAAGAATCTGATAAGAAAAATTATGTTCAGCAAATCGAAGAACACCCCGTAGCAACCGGCTACCAGGGAAAAGCAAAAAAACAAACCTATATACTTATCGGACAAGCCTTAGTATTGATATTATCAATATCTATTTTCCTAAAAACAAAAAAAATGTCGAGCTAAACTTTTGTCTAGTTTTGTCGAAGTCGTATATTTAATAAAAAAAATATGCTAAATTATAAACGAGGTGAAGAAAATAGTGTTAAAAACAAGTATGGAGTTTCAAAAA
>CANQKK010000094.1 GCA_947624475.1 uncultured Bacilli bacterium | reverse complement strand
GGTGGTGTATCTTTACTTTCATATGTATATCCTATTGTTACATTTTCATTTATATTATCTTTATAGTAGAAATTATACTTGGCATTTCTTTCATTATTATTGGTTAGTGTTATTGTTATATCTTTACTACTATCTTTTGGTACTGTTATCTTATTATCTTTGAAAGTACTATCACTTGATGATAGAGTGGCAGGTAATGTTCCTGTGATTATTCTTATAGCTTCTTTCTGTTCTTTATTCACTGTGAACATAGCATAACTTACACATCCTATTACTACAAACAAGCTTACTATTCCTACTACTATCAAATAACTTTTCTCTATCTTTCTTTTCTTCAACAATCTCATATAATGACACCATCCTGTTGTCATTATATCTTATTAAAAGTACCCCCCCGATTTATGATTTTTTCGCATATATTTTTCAAAAAAACGAAAAAAATTTCTACAAAACATGTAAAAACCTTTTAAGAACTGTATAAAATTATAATAGGAGCCACTCATAAGTTGGGCGTTACCTCTTTTTTATTCAAAAGAAAGGGGTTGATAGTTTATGTATAAAAAAGATTTTTTAATCTTCATTTTACTACTAATTATCCTTTTACAAATAATCTTACAAAAGTAAAATTATATAAAAGAAAACGCCTAACTTTTACAAGTTAGGCTTACTAACATGGTAACGCCCAGCTTTGTTTTGGGTGCTCCTATATTTATTATATGCAAACTTTTGGATTTTTTCAAATAAATTTTTTGCTAGTTGTTTGGAGTTAGAACAACACGGAAGGATGCTCTTCCAGCTGCACTACCATCATGAGAAGAATGATAAAAAATACCAGCTACATTAGGGTCGCTAAAAACACCACTTCTATTAAACCAAGGTTTCTTTACAGTTGCTCCCCATGCTCCGTTCGAATTCCAACCTGCTGTTTCGTTTAAAGCATGTCCTTTACATGGGCCTCCGTTACAAGCTAACTTTGTATCTGTTGTTGTATAAACGTCATAATATTTTTCTGAAGGCCACTCTCGTCCTTCAATGGTACTTCCATCTGTAATTTGTCCTTTATAACCTGAATTTGCAGTCACTGTATTTCCCGACATTTTATTAAGTACTCCCATGGTATATTCCCAAGCACCACCGTTGATATCATATATTCCGGTAACATTTCCTGTACTTGATGCTCCTCCTCCAGCGTAACCTTTTCCTTTATCTTCTATCGTCAAATCATTATATTGATAGGTACACTCCTTTACACTTGTTACTACTTTTAATCCTGAAGAACAACCCGTTATAGAAAGATTACAATTGTTCATGTACACTTGTTTATTTTCTCCGGTATATAATGGATTTCCATACTTTCCATATTTACTTTGAGTAAGATATGACATTAGTGCCCACTCACTATTTTTCATTGCATGACTATCATAGGTACTTTGATTAAATCCATAAATATTATTTATTTTCGTTATTCCCATAGATACTAACTCTAACGTTGATATTCGTATATTCTGCCATGAAGTAATATTTGGTTTTATGGCAACAAAATTATCTATTTCTGTATCACCTGGACTAGAACCATGAATTGCTCCAGGTTCAAATTTTCCTATCCATATTCCAGATAAGTTCTTTTCTCCAAACTTAAATCCTGGTGGTGTATACCAATTTTCTATTTCATTATTTATATATTGAGCACTTCCATTGTCTGTGGTAGAAGTAGAAATAAACTTCACATCGATTTCTCCAGGCAACTCTTTCGTTGGTGCATCACTTCTTCCTACTTCTTTTTTCCCATAATAATTTACTCCATCTTCACTCTTTATTGTATAACTATATCTCGGTATCCATACAAACATTTGCAAGATATCTTCCATCTTTACTTCTTCTCCTGTTGTTGCTTCTTGATATTCTTTTCTTATTTTTCTAAAATCACTAAAATCATAATTAAATAAAGCATCTGTCTCTTTCTTTGTGATAACTCCACTATAACTTTCCTTCACTTCTGTTTCATCAATAGACTTGTTTAATATCATTGCATTAGTAACAGATATGTTTGAAGGTGCTGTCTGAAGACCGTTAGAATTCAAGTTTACTCCAACGAAAAATGACATAGGAGAAGTTTTAATATTTCCTGAAATATTTTTTTCTTGAGCAAGTTCTCCATTGATATACAATTTTAGTTTCTCTCCATTATAAGTTGCTACAAGAGTGTAATATACATTTGGTTCAGGTGCATAAGAAGAACGCACAAGTTGATAAGCACTATCTATATATAAATTGAATTCCAAATAATTTTTATAAGCTTGAAATCCTCCTCCAGCATTTTCCCAATTTCCAAATATATCAACACCTGTAATCACTGGCTGATTAAATTTAAATCTTAGAATATAGGTAACTTGATTTCCAAAATCATAGTTTGCATATCCACAGTCTACATAATCGTCTACTCCATCTAAAGTTATTCCATCTCCTCCTAATTGGATATTCCCTCTTAACTTTCCATTATGATTACTATTAGACTGGTCTACTACTTCTTTATCTTCTACTGTTACTGCATTCGCCCATTCTTGATTATCGTAGTTATACCAATTATTATTGATATTTGCTTTTTCCCATCTACTTTGTGTAGTGTCATATACTACAGGTATCATATTGTCACTTAAGACTGGTGCATTCGGTAATGGACCATCAATGATATGTCCATTACTTGGAAAATCTAGGGCCTTATTCTCTAATCCTCCATCTGCTTTAAATTCTACTGTTATATCCTCATTTGTTGGATTATCTATTGCTATTGTATAACTTCTACTTTCATCTTTATTCACTATTATTCCTTTTTCTTCTGGTGGGGTATCTTTACTTTCTCCTTGATATCTTACACTGACTTCTTTATCTATATTATTGACGTAATAAAAATTCACTCTGGCATTTCTTGATTTATTATTAGTTAGGGTTATTGTAATTACTTTCTTACTTCCTTTTGATACTGTTATCTTATTATCTCTAAAGTCTTTATCTTCTGACATTAGTGTTGGAGTTAAATCTCCTGTGATTATCCTAATTGCTTCTTTTTGTTCCTTGTTGACTGTGAACATAGCATAACTTGCATATCCAACTACTATAAAAATACTTAACAATATTATCAGTATTAGATAGCTCTTTTCTGCTTTCATTCTTTTTAGAAATAATCTTAATGTTTTCATATGACACCTCATTCTAGTGCCATTATATCTTAATAAAAGTACCCCCCCCGATTTATGATTTTTTCGCATATATTTTTTCAGGGATGCCCCTAAAGTTTTTATTTAACTTTCCCTTTTTCTACAAACGGTATTTTAATTCTGTAAAAATATGGGGGAATATAAAA
>CANQKK010000093.1 GCA_947624475.1 uncultured Bacilli bacterium | reverse complement strand
GTAAGTAACTTGGGAATTCTATGCCCGTTTGATCAAAAGGAAAGAGCATTAGTAATATGATAATTACTGACATTATAATTCTAGATATTGTTATTTTATTTGCTTTATTCATAGACTATCTCCTTATACTATATGTTATATCGCTACTACTAAATTCATTGCCCTTGTGATTACTTACGACAACATAGCCAATTATTACTAGTAAAACTACGGCTATTAAAGCAATGATAATTCGATTTGGTTTTATAACTTTTTTAGTTTCCTTGGTGTATGGTGATTTGGTACTTTTTGTTGTCATCTTTTTATCGTTCTTTGCATTCTCAATTAAATCTACAGGTATCTTTGAAGTTATATCAAATAAATACTCACTAAATTCATCGAGAATTTTATCGCTGTCTAATCCTAGATATTTAGCATAATCACGAAGAAAATATTTAAAACTGTAAACATCCTTAAAATCTTCCTTTTTCCCTTCCTCGATACTTGCTATCTGAGAAGGGCGCATTTTCAGGTCTTCCGCTACTTCTTCGATAGAAAGGCCATTTTCTTCTCTCTTGTTTTTTAGTAATAAACCAATATTTTTCATAAATCTCCTTAATAATAATTAATCTTATAAGCCATGTTCTGTACCTATTTCTAGGCGGTAAATATTTATCTATGACCTTAGGTCATTCTCTTTGGAATTTTGTTCTTCCGCAGAAATTCCCCTACCATAATTTGGGTTTCTCGCTTGTGGGGTTTACCTCGTTTCATTCTACTAATTTCTCAGTAGACTCGTCTCTGTGGCACTTTTATACCTCTCTTACCATAGAATTTTCTTTAGGTGAAAGAAGAGCCGTCAGTTTCCTGCCTTAGGTTATTTTTTCCCTAAGCACAAACACTACTATCATCGCAGATAGTGCGAGCATGGACTTTCCTCTACATTTTCATGCAGCATTTACCCAGATAAATTATTGTTGTTCTTTTCCTAAAATTATTTTCTCTAATTGAGAAATTCTTCGAAGCAAATCGATGTTAGTAATTTCTTTTTCGCCAACTTTTGCAGCATCAATACTAGATTTTAAATTTCGAACTTCATTTTTAAGATTACTATTTTCTTCAATAAGAGCTCTCTTTTCTTTTTCAAGAGTTCTAATAATATTATCATATTCGTTATAATCTTTTATAATGATATCGAGAAATTTATCAACTTCTTGAAGTCGATAACCACGAGCATCAATTTTAAATTCTTTTTCTAAGATGTCCTTCATAGTTAAAGTAATTCTTTCTTTATACATATAAACCACCTCTATATTAAAATTATCTCAAAAAAAGAATATTTTGTCAACTTCTGTCTTTCTTTTTAGAGCAATTATAATTCTATCACAATTAGCTTATTTTGTCAAAAAAAAGAAGCAAGAAAAATTTGTTATTTTTTTCCTACTTTTTTAGTTGTTTCGAACTTTTTAGATTCACAAATAACGATGTCCGCGAGTGAAGAAGAAGTAATACTTATCCCTTTTTCTTCTAATAGTTCCTGAAAAAGTTCAGGAATTAGAATAATTCCTAAATAGCTTCGAACATTGTTTTGATTAGTAAAACCATCTATCTTTTCCTCTTTTAATAAGTTATCGATGGCATAAAGTAACTGATTGTAATCGTATTTTTGCATAGTTGTTAAAGAGGCAGAAAGGAAAGCATTCCAGCTCATATCTTTAAGCATAGTTTTTATTTTATAGGGTGGGAAATAGTAATTAACTAACGCACGAATGCCATCTCTTCTCGTAAAGTAATTAACATTTTCTTTACTTATATATTCTAATATGCGCATATGGACTTCACTGATGCTATAATAACTGCACATCTTATTAATGATATAGAGTAATTTTTGTTCTTCTGTTGTAAGTGATAATAAATGAGGACTTTCTTTTTCTTGATAATCATAATGATAATTAAATAGTTGCTCTTTATTTAAAGGAGTCAAGATATTCTGAGAAATTAAATTAGAAGTAGAAAGAAAATCTTTAAATTCTTTTGCAGTTCTTAAATCATAAGTATTAGCAAAAATTTCCTTATCCTGGAATGAAAGATTAATTTTTTCTATGATGAAATTAGCAAACTCTTTTGCAGATATGTCATTTAAGTTATGACTTTTTTGCTTGTTTTTTAAATATTCTCTTATCAATTTAGTTAAAGCAGTATTATATGATATATGTCCATCTCTTGCTAGTGATACTTGGGAATTATTATCATTTACTAAAAAGGGATTGGTTTCTACTTTTGACTTGTAATTTAAACTTTCTAAGTAATTAATTACATCTTCGGCTTCCTTGGAAGAAGAAATACGAACGACAAGAGCATCATTTCGCATTACTTTCGCTACTTTACTTTGCATGATGATATTTTTTTCGAGCATAAAAGTAAATAATTGTGAAGCAATGTGATAAAAATTTTCGGAATCGATAGGAATGTATAATTTAATGGAATTTTCCATTAGACGATAAAATCCACTATCATTTAAATCTCGGCGATTTTCAATTACCCAAAAATAATTATTATTAAAACAATGACAAGATTTACCTTGAAATTCATTATTTAGTTTAACTTGAATACTGACAAGGCTATTATTTTTTATATGTGCATTTTGCTTACTTCCAAAGTCAAAATGGACTAATTCATGATAGATGGTTGCATCACTGATTGTTAAGTTAGGATTTTCAAGATATATTTGGGCTAAATATTTTAAGAATTTATTTTGCTTATCCTTTTTTGTCATCTTCTTTTATTTCCTTTACAATTTTTTCCATATCTATTGTATCGTCTAAATATGATACTAATCTATTGTCTTCTAGATTTTCTTTGGGTAATTTAGTTATTATTTTTACGACTTTGTCATCTAATTTGATTTCTTCTTCTTTCATAAATTTTACTCCTCACTTATTTTTTTATAATAATTGTATCTATCCATAGCCCATTTTTTTTGATTATTTAGGATAATACTAGCATTTTCTTTATTTACTCTCTTTAAATTAGCAAAACGATTTTCGGTCATAAGATAATCTTCATACTTGGAAAAATCGGGTTCTTTATTATCGATAATTAATTTAGCAATTTTCGGATCATAGTGGAATGTTAAGAAATAGCCACTTTGGGTAGCAAGATAAGCATTGGACTGAGAATGTTCCATGCCAGTCTTAATTCCATGTTCAATACAAGGACTATATGCAATAATAAGAGATGGTCCGGGATGATTTGATGCTTCTTTTAAAACTTTGAGATACTTCTCTTTGTCATAGCCGATGTTAACCGAGGCAACATAGACATGAGGATAACACATAGCCATACGAGCTAAATCTTTTTTATAATTTTCTTTTCCTCGGGAAGTAAAGGAAGCTATCGAACCGAGAGGAGAAGACTTGG
>CANQKK010000092.1 GCA_947624475.1 uncultured Bacilli bacterium | reverse complement strand
ATAACATTAAGCCCAAAGGATTAAAATAGAGGAGAAAGGATATGTTATTATCGAAGTTAACACCTGTAATATTATATAGTATCAAATCTTCACGTGGTGAGGACGGCGATTTAATTGAAGAATATGAAGATATTTTCCATGCAGATGGTGCAGTCCAATATCTTGCGTCAGACGAGATAGCATATAGTGCTTATGGAGCGAACCTTGATAAGACATATCGTTTCAAGTCTATATATAATGATTTAGAACCATTATTATTGGAGAAGACACATAATTCTCCAGACAACTTAACAAAGTATTTAGTTGAGTGGAAACGGAAACAAATATGCTATCGTAAAGGTTACCCCATTATATTTAGATATGCAATGGAGGTAGTGCTATGGCAAATAATTCATTAAGAAAAATGCGTATGAATATTTCCAAATACGTATTTGACCAGTTAAATGAAGAAGCTGAATATTGTGAAAGTAAAGTTAAGACTAAATTACGAGAAGAACTAGAACAACGTCATAAAACAAAAATATATGCTTCTTATGGACCTATTCAAGTAAGTGGTAAAAAAGTTGACGATTATAATAAAAAACACGAACACAAAAAGAAGGTACCTTACCATCATACTGGAGCATTAATAAGAAGCGTTAGAGGGGTTATTAGAGGAAACTTTGTAGGAATTGAATTAGACCCTTATGTATATGAAAATGGGCAGACAGTAGAAGACGTATATGAATATTTGGATAAAGGTACTAAGGAAACTGATTATGATGTTTATATACTTGGTGGAGAAGGAAGCCATAACCCTTACGTTAGTAAAGAACGTACACCTAAACATAATTTTAGAAAAGCCACTATGGATAATATTCAAAATTATATACAAAGTAAACTTATACCAGAAATAAATAATAAAAAATATATACGTAAAACAAGGAAAGGAGCTAAATAATGAGACAGTTAGTTAACAAACTTCGTACAATGATACAATCAAAATTAACTGAAATTGACGGATTAGAATCTGGAATCATTGTCGCTCAAGATCTTGTTGAAAAGGGTAGATATTATTTTGGATATGATATAAGGACTAATTTAAATAAGCGTGATTTATCTTATGATAATGAACAATACACTGTTTCAATTGTTGGATATTTATCTACAAAAGGTGGTACGCAAAAGCAATTTGATGATTATTTAGACGCTATTTGTGAAAAATTAGGTGAATTAAGATTTAGACCTACTACACAAGATAGTCCAATAGCACCTGATACTGGTTATCGTGAATGTATGTTAACTGCATACGCACAATTAAATACATTAGAAAAAACACTTAGATAATTTCTATTCAACTAAATACTTTGTTAAGAAAGAAAATATTTTATAGGAGGTAAATAGTATGGATCCAGATGCAAAAGTACAAGTTGCCACACTTGGCACTGCATTATATTTCAAAACAGATAATGAAGCATTTATTGGTAAAGATGGTGAATATGACGCCACATCTTTAAAAGAGACTTTATCTAGTTATACAAGAATTTTTGGTTTAGCTAGTACACCAGACTTTGGTGGGCAGCCAAATACAATTGATACTACAACACTTGATAATACAAAATCAGAAACTTCTGTACTTGGTTTACAACCAGCAGCAGAAGTAACATATGAAATTAACATGATGACTTTTGAAGACGTACCAGAAAATGCTAAACATAATTTAAGAGAAGTTAAAAAATTAGCTGACGACAAAGCAAAAGCTCACTGGGTAGTTGTAAAAGCTTCAGGAGTTATAATCGAATACGATGCTAATACTAATATTTCTTATACGGCAGATGCTCAACAAGATATTGAAAAATTTAATATCTATCATGATGTTAAATCTGATATAGCAGTATCTTTGCCAAAAGTTACACCCTAAGGAAGCCATCGTAGAGGTGGCAGAGCCAACAAAACCTGCGTATGGTAAAGAAATTAGTGAATTACAACAAGATATAGTATTTAAGTATGATGATAATGGAGACGCTAAAGTTAAAGGTATATTAAATTATGTCGACGATTATCCTGAATTTGGAAAAGGAGCAAAAGGTAATTTCTTAGCTATTGAATGCCAAGATGCAAAAGATGGTTATGAAGTTAAATGGGAATTATCAGATGCTCAAAAGAAAGGCGAAGGTATATTAAATGAAGACGATTATGTTTTAGTATGTAATATACATTCAAATGAACAAACTATTAAATTCACATTAGTTGAAGATGAATATTATAATACTACTTTTGATTTGAGTGGATTGGTATTAGACCAAGATATTTCTAAAGTTATCACAGCCAGAGATGGTAATTTAGATACTTTTAATAAAAAAGTTAGTGATTTACAAGAAAATATTACTATACAAAATAATGGGTTCGGAAAAGGAAAAGCTACTGGTACTTCAAAATGGGTAACTGGATATTCTAATCCAGCAGGCTCAGAAGGAAATTGGGTAGCATTCCACATAGATAATACTAAATTACCAAAAGGCATAGTTAAATATGCTATAGGCAATGCAGAAGCTGATCCTGATACTAATGATTGGAATATTAATATTAGACTTGATAATAAGTCTGATAAAATATTTAAAATTAAAGTTGATGGAAAAGCAATATATGAACTTGATTTGAATGAAGTAACTTTAAATCCAAATGAATAATATAACTAAACTTTGGTGGGCAGTTTAGCCAGTTCAATCTTCGGGCGTTTACATCCACCATTTTAAATAATAGGAGGATTAAAAAAATATGGATAATGTAGTTATTATCAAAATTGATGGAGTAGAATATGAATTTAAATTAAAAAGTTCAAGTATTTTATATTTAGAAAAAAAATTAGGAAAAAATATATTTGATGCATTCCAAAATCCGGATTTTACAACAATGGTAAATTTATTTTATGCTTGTGCAAGTAAAGAATGTAGAGAAAAATATCCAAATGAAGGAGATTTATTTGACATTATGCTTAAAGAATATGGAATGCAAAAAGTAGCTGAAGGTTATTTAACTGATATAATTCAAAAATCTGGATTAGTGCAAAGACAAGAAATACCAACTCCCAGTCCAGAAATTAAAGAGAAAACTTGGAATAAGTAAAATTTTTGAAGAAGAAAACAAGTACGATCCACTAGCAGGATTTCACACAGTTCATGATTTATATGTTGAATTAGTAAAACAAGGTTGTGAATTAAGTACTCTTTATGATTATTCCTGTAAAGAGTTATTATTTATTTTAAAATATAAAAGAGAAGGATTAGCTTATAAATTATGGCGTATGGGAAGTATGAATAGAGCGGCTTTTGGTGCAAAAGTTTATCCAGCAAAACTGGAAGAAGGTGTGCCTGAGTTATTTGAAAAGAAAAAAAATGCTCCAATGCCAGATTGGTTAAGAGAAGATTATGAA
>CANQKK010000091.1 GCA_947624475.1 uncultured Bacilli bacterium | reverse complement strand
ATGCTAGTCAAATGATACCGATTATTGCTACTCAAGTTAGATTATTATTCCAGGTAAAAAGGCTTTATAATAGTGGTAAAAATAATGATGAAATAGCTAAGATACTGGAATTTAGAAATGTATACCGAGTTAAGTATTTACTTAGTGATTGTTATTACTATACTGAAGAGATGCTTCTTAAGTACTTATCCTTACTAGCGGATTTAGATAAGGGGATAAAACTAGGTACTTGTGATGGTGATACTTTCTTAGAATTATTTATTATAAATAAAAATATATAAATTAAAAAGCGTCTCAATTTGAAGATGCTTTTTATTTAATTGGTAATTCTACATATATTTTAGTATAACCATTATTACTTGTAGCTGTTATGTTTCCGCTATGAAGTTTTACAATTTCTTTTGCTATGGCAAGACCTAAACCACTTCCTCCTGTTTTTGAAGTTCTAGAAAAATCGGCTCGATAAAATTTTTCAAATAATTTTTCTATTTTTTCTTTTGGTATTTCTTTTCCTTTATTACTTGTAATAATAGTAATTTTATTATTCTTTTTTAAAACATCGATCGTTATTGTTTTATCAGTACTATAATTAATAGCGTTTTTTATTATGTTACTAAATACTCTGGCAAGTTTGTTTGAGTCTGCTTTAATAAATATTTTTTCTTCGATATTTAATTTAATTTCTTTTTTATTTTCTTTTAAGAGAGGATAGAAGTCATCAATAATTTGTTCTAGCATTAGTTTTAGGTTAATTTCTTCTTTTTCGATAATAATAGTTTCTGAATTGAATCTTGTTATGTCAAATAGTTCGTTAATTAAATCTTCTAATTTATAAGATTTATCAAGAACTATTTGTAAATATTTTTCTCTTTTATTTTTGGGCATATCTTTTATTTCATTAAGTAGAGATAAATAGCCAATTAGGGAGGTAAGAGGTGTCTTTAAATCATGGGCTAGATAGACTATTAAATCATTTTTTCTTTGTTCGGCTCCTCTTGCTAAAATTTCGTTTTTTTCGCTTTCTCTTTTTAAATGATTTAAATGTTGTTCGATAGTTCCAAGTTCTGGGGGCATACTTACATATTCGATATTTTTATCGATTAGTTTATTAGTGGCTGATACAATTTCTTCTATATATAGATAATTTGTTTTGATTAATCTGTATATTATAATAACTAGTCCAATAAGCCAAATAATCGAAGTAAAAAGATAGGGGAAATTATATCCGTTAATAATACTTTTGATTTCAAAATAGGTACTTTTAGAAATATCATATAACCATTGAAAATCAAGGATTTTAATAATTACAGTAATTAGAAATGTAATTATTACTGAGCATATGGTCCAAATAAAAAGTTGTAATAGGACATTTAAGAATTTTCTTTTTAATAAAATATCTTTCATAGTATTATTTTTCAATTTTATAGCCAACTCCCCATACAGTAACAATGTATTTTTGATTAGTATCATACATTTTTTCTCTTAAATGTCTTATATGTACCATAATGGTATTATTATCTTTTTCTAAATAATTTTTAGACCATATTGTTTTAAATAAATCTTCATTTTTGACGATACTACCACGTCTTTGACATAAGTACCATAATATATCAAATTCAATAGGAGTAAGTTTTATCTTTTTTTCATTAAATAAAAATTCGTGGGTCGTTCTATTCATTAATATATTTCTAAAATCAATTATATTTTCATTTTCATTTTTGTTGTTATAATTTTTATATCTTCGAAGTTGAGCTTTGACTCTGGCAATAAGTTCCAGTGGTTCAAAAGGTTTGGTTATATAATCGTCTGCTCCAAGAGTAAGACCACTTATTTTATCGATGTTTTCTACTTTGGCAGTTACAAAGATAATAGGGAAATGATATTTTTCTCTAATTTTCTTACAGAGAGAAAAACCATCAATATCAGGCATCATTACATCTAATATAGCTAAATCAATATTTTTTTCTTCGATAATTTTTAAAATGTCTTTACTAGAATAATATTTATAGACATTATAATTTTCATTTTTTAAATATATTTCAATTAAATCAGCAATTTCTTTTTCATCATCTACTACTAATATATTCATTTGATCACCTCTATAGATAATTATACATATTTAATAAGAAAATTTCCATAAGTTTTTTATTTGGGGTTCTAATCTTTCATAATCCCACAACATAGTACTTCTTTTTATACTGTTGGGATCGTTAACTTTTATTTTACCGTTTTTAACTTCTGTTAGGACAATGAAGTGACCTGTCGTTGTAAAATCACCTTCTCTGACACTACAAATAATGGGATTACCATTTTTTAAAGTGTTTAATATAACTGATTTAGATAGAGATAATTCTTCACTTTGAAGACCTAGTTTTTTAGCACCTTCGGTCATTAAATTCCAACTTGTTCCCGTAATGTTCTCGTAAAAGCCATTTTGACTAGAAAATTCTGCTACTTTATATGGAGTCATGGTATTATCGTTTGTTAATCCGACATAAACCATCGATAGAGCAGTAGGACCACATCCACTTATGGCAATATAATTTTCTCCGTAACTTGCATATCCCCATTTTTTATCCCATTGTAGTAAAAGAGGGATAGTTCCTTTTGTTACTGTACCAACATTATAAGCATATACATTACCTTTTTTTTCGGGGAATTCTAAAACGAAATCTACCATTTCAATATTTCGAGATAACATTTCTAATAATTCTTTGGGATAACTATCATAATTATCGATTATTTTATTTATTCTTTTATCTTGAAGACTTAATGATTTTAAAGTAGATAATGTTTTATCATCAGTATTTATATTATATGTACTTGTATCTTTATTTACATTATCTTCTTTAAATAAATTAGTAATAGAAGAATAACTATATTTTATAATTAAAAATATAATTATTAGTATTAAAAGTAATTTAGTTATTTTTATTTTTCTTTTTTGTTTCATCAATAACACCTCGTATAAGCCAATTATATCAATTACATAATTTAAGTGTTTTAATTTTTCCTTAAAAAAATCTTAATTTTTCTTAAATTTATATTTTATCTATATATTATTTGTTATGTAAAATAATAAAAGTGTCTCAGAGTAAAGACACTTTTACATACCTTTTTTGATATTATCTAATATTATATTTTTCTCTTCATCAGTGCTATTTTTCCACATTAATTCAAATAGAACACCAAGACCTATCAATGGATCATCTTCATGGGAAGAGATAGATTCTTCAATTGAAGACTTGATATCTTCTTTAGTATCTTCTTTGAAATTATTTATAATATATGCACGAACATCAATATTATCCATTTTTTAATCACCAATATTAATATGAGGATAATTTTAAATATCTATACATAAAAATTTTAAAAAAGTATTGCAACCAAAAAAGATTTTTGGTACAATTATTTTAGAAAATATAGAAAAGAGGT
>CANQKK010000090.1 GCA_947624475.1 uncultured Bacilli bacterium | reverse complement strand
AAAGTAAATGTGTACGCCGGTAGTATAGGAAATCCTATTAAAAATGCTACTGTTACCGTACTAAAAGATGACATCGAGAAATATAAAACCATAACCGATGAAAACGGAAGCACAGACCTAATAAAATTAGATACCGTAAGCAAAAATTACGCCAATGAAGAACAATATACTATAAGACCTTATGAAACATATGATATTATCGTAACTGCTTTTGGATTAAACGAAGCTAAAATTGAAGATATACAAATCTACGATGGTATAACAGGAATCCAAGATGTCTACCTATCGTCTATCGATAATGGTGTAAGCACTGAGGAAACAAAAATAACACCAAACACTCTATGGGGAAATTATCCGCCAAATATTGATGATTCTAATGAAGAAAATGACATTTCTCCCATCATTCTAAAAGAAGTCGTAATTCCAAGAGAAATCATTGTTCACGATGGAAATCCAAATGATACAAATGCTCCAAACTACACCGTTTCCTTTACCGATTACATCAAAAATGTTGCCAGTAGTGAAATATACAGTACCTGGCCAGAGGAAACAATTAAAGCAAATATTTTAGCAATAATTTCATTTACACTAAATCGTATCTATACCGAATGGTATCGCAGTCGTGGTTACAACTTTACCATTACATCGACAACTACATATGACCAAAAATATACACGCGGTGGTACTATATATGAACCAATATCAAAAATAACCGATGAAATTTTTAATAATTACATCAGAGCAAGAGTCCGTCAAGAGCCACTTCTTGCTCACTACAAAAATAATACTACCGAAGAAGGATATCTAAGTCAATGGGGCTCCAAAGAATTAGGGGATCAAGGTTACAGTGCTCTTAATATTTTAAAATACTATTATGGCAATAATATAAACATTTATAAAGCAAAAATAACCGAAACATATCCCTATTCTTTTAAACAGACACTAAAAGAAGGAGAATGTAATATTGATGTCTATATTCTTCAAAATTCATTAAATTACATTCATAGTAGTTATCCTGGTATTCCCATTATCTCAAACCCCAGTGGTTATTTTGATAATAAAACCAAAGAAGCCGTCAAAAAATTTCAAAATATTTTTTCCTTATCTCCAAATGGCGAAGTCGACTACCAAACATGGTATAAAATATCTTACATCTTAACAGCAGTCGAAGATTTAACCAAAAGTATCTACAATGTATAAAAGTATTAGTTATATATCTTTAACTAATACTTTTTATTTATATAAATAACTACCATCTAATAAAAGGAGAAATACCAATCTTTCTAAAAAACACACATTTTTTACTTAAATTTCATACTATCATTTACCATAATTATCATGACATCATTATAAAATAAAAATCTACAATCATAAGATTATAGATAAATTCAAAAATGCTGCAAATACGAGCCATAACACATACGGAATAAGTAAATATCCAGAAAGTTTATTCTCTTTATAAAAAGCATAAGTCATATATATAACTATTCCAAGTAATAAGATAATCCAAAAAAAGGAAAGCACCCTAAATTCAAGATTAAAAAATAATATTGGCCATATATAATTGACGATTAAATTTAAAGCATAAATTTTCATAAGTTCCTTATTATCTCTAACCAAATAACTAGATATTCCCATAAGAATATATAAAATGCTCCAAACTATTGGAAAGATAATTCCTGGAATATTTCCAGTATAAGTTGAAGTATCAGTAAATAGTCCAACTACTGCTCCCAAAATAAGAGGAAAAATAGCATAGATAGCAAGTTCTCCGTAATTAATTTTTTTCTTCAAATCACATCACCTAATAAATATTATGCTATAATACGTAAAATTTTCGTAAAATCATTTACATTCAAATTAAATATATGTTAGAATAAACATAAAGGGTGGTAAGATTATGTATTTATTTGACAAAAAAGGGAAAACAATTGAGGTATTTACCTTAAATCCTAACAATGAAAAAATAGAAGAATTTAAAAGGAGGGAAATGGATAGAATCCCTGATAATAAAAGAGTTTTATATGCGACTACTAATAACGATAGAGTTCTTGAAACAAAGAGAGATTATATTCCGAGATGCCTATCATATGCTCACAATTATTTAAGCGACTCTCAATCTAGACTTAACCATATAAATTTATTTCACAAATTACTTCCAAGTACCGATGAGGAAGAAAATTCAAAAACACTAGAAGAATATTACACATCGAAATTAACTAGTAACTCAAATCCATTAACTATTTGGAATCCTTTTGATAAAGATATTCAATTTCTTTTACTAACTAATCCCAAATATACCAAAAGAAAATACCGCTACATCTTCGATATGAAAGGAATAATCAATATTACAAGTAACCTATACAATTTAGAAAAATTAACAAATGAAGGAATAAACTATTTTGACAAGATAAGTGAAAAAGAATTAGCTCAAATCATTTCCCTATACAATTTTAAAAAAGATCCAATATCAGAAATTAATTTAGAGGAAATTAATAAAATGGAAAATTTTGAAATTCCAACTTCTCCCCTTTTTAATGAAATTAATAGTAGAATAAAAAGTTCGAGCAAAGCATTAAAACTTATAAAAAAATAATTAAATAGTGAGGTAGTAAAATTATGTATTTATTTGACCAAAAAAATTCTCAAGTAGAAGTATTTTCCCTAGAAGCAAACAAAGCAAAAATTTCTTCTTATAAAAAAGCAGAAATAGAGCGTATACCTGAAGACCAAAGATTTTTAATCGCAAGTACTAACTTCGATCCAATATTATCAGGTAGTAAAAGAACCCTTACCGAAAGAGAAGTAAATTACGTAGACAATGTTTCTTATCATGAATTAAGTTTTGATCAAATAACCGATTCTAACCGAGATAATTTCATAAAAATACTAAAAATATACTATAACTCTACAAGTGGATATAATCCCTATAAAATTTTAGCCTACAAAGATAGCGAAACAGGAAAATACATGGATAGAAAATATCTTCTTCCCACGTCTGGCTATGAAAGAAAGTTCTATCCAGCGGGAGATTATACCATGAAATACATTCTAAATATAACTGAAAGTTTATACTTCCTCGGAAACTTTCTAACCGATTTAAACACTTACGAAAATCATAAATACGATCCAGAGTTTGAATACTATGCTCAAGAATTTCTAAAATTATGTGATTTCAAAGGACCGATCGATACATTCGATTATAAGTTAATACCAAAATTATATAATGTCGGTTTTAAAAATATGTATAAAGATTTAAATAATATCGAAGTAAAAAGCGAAAGATATTTAAAAATATTAAAAAGATAGAAGAAACTAAAATAGATGTCAATGATATAAGACCCATTTCTTGGACATAGAAACGAAGTCAATATCAAAATATCTTTTTTTATCTTTTATATTGTCACATAATTACTTCAAAAAAAGAGTCATTGTAGACCCTTTTAAATAACAGCATTTTAATTTAATTAATAATTTTCTTTCTTAATTTCAAAATATGCTTGAGGATGATTACATACTGGGCAAACTTGAGGTGCTTCCTTACCAATTACGATA
>CANQKK010000089.1 GCA_947624475.1 uncultured Bacilli bacterium | reverse complement strand
TAATATGTCTGTCGATTGTGATTGTTGTAATGTGGCAGAAGATCCATGCATGAAAGATATTGGAATTTTGGCTTCTACGGATCCGGTTGCGATCGATCAAGCATGTATTGATTTAGTTAAAAAAGCTGATGATCCTGGAAAAGAGAAACTTTTAGAACGAATTAACTCTCGTCATGGTACCCGAACTATCGATACTGCCTATGATTTAGGAATTGGAAATAAAGATTATGAATTAATTGAAGTTTAAGAAAATGGGGGATAAGATGAAGGATAAGATTACTATTAATTGTCATAGTAGTATTAAGATAAATACTGATAAAATAATTTATTTTGATCCTTATAAAATAGAAAATAAAATTGGTGATGCGGATATTATTTTTATTACTCATAACCACTATGATCATTTAGATATTACTTCTATTAAAAATATTATTAAAGATGATACGACGATAGTTATACCTAGTGCATTATCAGATAATTATTTAGATAATTATAATTGTGTTAGAGTCGTACCTAATCAAACTTATAATATTTTAAACTATGAAGTTCAAACGATTCCAAGTTATAATGTAAATAAACCTTTTCATCCAAAAGAAAATGGCTGGGTAGGTTATCTTATAACAGTTGCTGATGAAAAGATTTATGTAGCAGGTGATACTGATATAACTGAGGAAAATAAGAAAGTTAAATGTGATATTGCTTTAATACCGATTGGGGGAACATTTACGATGACATATCGTGAGGCGGCTGATCTTATAAATTTAATAAAGCCAAAGATTGCGATTCCTGTGCATTATGGCCTAGTTGTGGGGAATAAGGAAGATGGAGAAAAATTTGGAAATCTTTTAGATAAAGATATTGAGTGTCACTTGCTAATTAGTTAAAATGAAACATCAAATTATGATTAAATATAAAGAGGGTATTTTTCCTCTTTTTTTGCTAGTGAATTTTGGGTGATTATTTTTACTACAAAGACAAGTATTTAAGATGATACGACAAATTTCTCTTTTTTATTAACTTTTGATGAAAAAATTGTCACTCTATTAGGTTTTGACGAAAGTGGAAAGACATTATATAATCAGAAAGGGAGGGAAGATGAAGAAGATAATAATTTTTCTTTTATTAATTATTTTTTGTACTAATTGTGCAAAAAATAAAATAGCTAAAGAGAGAGAAAATTTTATAAAAGAGGATAGTTATATTGAGGTTATTCCGGTTAATGCTAGGAAGTTTTTAACTAGTGATAGTGATATAATACTTATGACAAAAGAAGAAATAAATAATTATAATAAAGAAATTAAAAGTCGTAGTAATTCTTTTTATGACTTAGATAGCATTTCGCTTCTTTCTCAGAAAGAAGTAATAACATATATCGAAAGTTATAAATTTCCCAGTTTTCCGCAGTATGACGATAATAGGGAAATAACACCTGATATTATAGAAAAGATAGAGAATAATTTAAATTTAGATGCTATCGATAAGATGGTAAACGTTCGAAAAGGAATTGTTACTACGAGAGCTAATTTAAAATCTTTTCCTTCGGATTATCATTTTTATTCAGAAAAAGATGGTAGAAAATTTGATAATTTACAAGAGAGTGAATTACATGTTAATACGCCATTACTAATTATTCATGAGAGTAGGGATAAAAAGTGGTTTTTAGTTATTACTCAAAATTATTTTGGCTGGGTTCTTAAAGATAATATTTCTTATGTTTCTTCTGAGGAATGGGATTATTTTACTTCGAAAAATAAGTTTGCGGTTATTACGTCACCTTTTTTTCGCACTGATAATGTTATGCTCGATATGAGTACAATTCTTCCTTTCGAAGGAGAAGAAGAGGATAGTTATCTTCTCTCGCTTCCGATTAGAGATAAGGAAGGGTATCTTCTTCGAAAGACTATTCGTGTTTCAAAAGATAAGGCTCATGTAGGCTATTTACCTTTTTCTAAGAAAAATATTTATATTCAAGCATTTAGATATGAAAACTTTGCTTATAGTTGGGGTGGAAGAGATGGGGGTATCGATTGCTCGAGTTTTGTTTCTAATGTCTTTCGAACCTTTGGTTTTGAATTTCCTCGTAATACTTCCGAGCAGAAAAAGAGTGTTGGGAAAATTATATCATTAGAGGGGAAAAATCCGACTGTGAAACAAAAAATAATTCGGGAAAACTATCCATCACTTTTATATGAACCAGGACATGTTATGCTTTATTTGGGAATGATAGATGATAAAGATTATATTATTCATGCCTCAGGAAGGACGATGAGAGTAACTTTCGAAGAACTTACTTTGAACTTAACACACCTTACTAATATCGATAGACAGGTTATAATAGTTTGACAAGTAAAAGGATAAATAGTATAATATTTGAAGTAGAAGAAGGAGTTAAAACATGAAAATATATTCATTTGATTCTAAGCAGTTAGAAAGTAATTACCGAAAATTATTAGATATGTATCATCATACGACTGATAAATTGGAAAAAATAGAAATATATAATGAGATTGAAATGCTACGTCATTATATGAAAAATTATGTTAATTTAGATATTTTAGATAGAGTAGAAAGACCAGAAGAATTTGATGCTTATAATTATATGGAAAAGGATAACATGGTAAAATTATACCGTGAGATCGAAGAATTAACCGAAACACTTTGTATCTTTTTTACAAATAGTCTTCGTAATACGGAAGAAAAAAGAGATTCTTTACTTACCCAAAATTTATCGAAAGAAGAATTTTATGATGAAATAGTATCTTTCTTTGATAATGTGCTTCCGAATGAAACACCAATTGCTTTGGATAGTTTTAATGGAAAGAAGATCGAGATTAAGAAAAGAGCCAGGGGTGCTCATGGAGAGATGATTCCTTTAGAACACATCAAAGATTATTATATTAAAGTAGGACTTCCTCTCTTTTCGCAAAAATTAGATACGATGGCAGTTAAAAATACGGTGTATTGTTTAGGACATGCTTCACATCTATTATCATCTTCCCATATTACTAAAAAGGATAACCCTTTCGAAAGCGTTATAGCTACTTTGTATGAATTATTATATATCGACTATCATTTTAAAGGGGATGCTAAAAAAAGATTATTAGAATTTAATAAACTTTTTAAATCAACTGGTCCATCTTTATTAGAGACGTATTTTTGGACACATTATTATGATAAGTATACATCGATGCCTTTAAAATGGGATGATTTAGTTCTTCGAAAAGAACTTTATGGAGATATTATTGCTCTTTCACTTTTTGTAAGAAGAAATGATAAAGACTTTCAGGAAAAGTTAGAGAGACTTAAAGGATCTTCTTTGCCATTACTTAAGGATATTGGCCTTGATGAACAGGAATTAATATATACTGCTAAAAATGCCCGCCGGCTTATGTTAAAGGGAGAATAGAAATATTCTTCTTTTAAATTTTTTGTCAGATAATCTTACTTCTAAATCTTATTCTTCCTAAATAGTATTTACTGTAAGGAGGAATCATGTATAATATTAGTGGACTCAGTAACGAAGAAGTAAAGATAAATCGAAAAAAATATGGTAATA
>CANQKK010000088.1 GCA_947624475.1 uncultured Bacilli bacterium | reverse complement strand
TTTATAGGGAGGTGAAATAATGTCTTTTATAGGATATAGTTCTAGTGGCTATTCTGATTTAGCAGCTGAAATAAGAACAAGAAAAACAAAACTACTTGATATACTAAATACTTTTCCAGAAGTAGAAACTGCCATTTCAGATTCATGGAAAGGTGAAGATGCTGAAAATTATAAATCAAATTTAAATAAAGCTATCCAATCAACTAAAGATAGTGTTACTAGTACATATGATGCTATGGCTTCACAGTTTGAAAAAACTTATAACGATTGGGTTGAAAAACAAAAAGTTAATGGTGGAGCATAAAAAAACTTATAAACTTATGGAGGTGAGATAAATGAACGATAATTATAAGGGAATGGATCCAGCACTTGCAAAAGGTGCTATGGAAAAAATTGTAAGTAAAAAAAGCGAATTAGATATCGAATCTAAGAATGCTTCGTCTTCTCTTAAAGATAAAGTAAATAACGCATTTGCGGGTAGTCAGACATCAAGTATGCAAAGTTTTATTGATAGAATTAATGCAGCTTTAGAAAACTTATATTCTTATTTAGATGGTAAAGATTCAAATTTTGCTCAATTATTAGAAGAAGCTATACAAAGTTATGAAGTTTCTGATGAGAATGTTAGTCAATCATATAATAGTTCTAGCGTTGAATAATAAAATGAGAAAAAATATGTTTTTTTCTCAAATACATATTAATTGTAAAACTAATATGTATTTGAGAAAAAAGTATAAAAATAAGTAATAATTTACTATATAGACATATATAGAAGTTGGCAATTATGATCCTTATTTAAATTAATAATTTTGTCAATTATAAATATTTATATGTCAATAATGAAATAAGGAGCAAGGAGCATAAGGTATGAATAGTGATTTATATACAAAGAAAAATCGGTATGAAAAATTTATTAATTCGTTGAATGAAAATTACGCTAGTTTAGAACTATGTTATATTAATTTAATTTCTTGTAAAAAAATTATATGCACGAGTTTGAATATTAATAACAATATTTTTCAATGCACACAATTAGATAAAATTATAAAAAATATTATTCTTCCTAAAGCTAGGAATGAATATAATAACATATTATTAGAAATATCAAAATTATAAATGGTGATGATTATGGAACTTTTTGTAGATACCAATAAAATATCTGAAGAAATAAAAAAATTAGATAGTTATATTAAACAATATAGTGACAATAGTTATGAGACATTTCATGAATTATCTAAATTAAATAGTTATTGGCAAGGTAAATACTACAATATCTTTGAAGAAAAGATAGAAAAAGAAAAAAATAAAAATTTACTGATTGTAGAACAATTGGAGACTATCAGTAATTTTTATAAGTTCGCTGAAAGTATTTACCAAAGATATGATAGTTAGGAGAAATGAACTATTATGGCAATAATTAAATGTAATTATGAGAATAAGAAAAAAATAATTAATAATTTAAATAATTGTATTAGTAATTTAGATGATGTTAATAAGGTATTCAAAAATACTATTATTCCTTATGATTTTTATTATATTAATAGTTTAAATGATATAAAAAAGATCATCGTAACCACTAAAAATGATTTGAATAATTATAAGAATGATATTAATAATTGTTTGGAAAATATGAATAAAAATGAGTTAGAATTATTATCTAAAATAAATAAAATTGACGATTTAGTAATCGATAGATTTTAGAAAGCAATAGCATAACGATTACGAACTAGATAAAGGATGGTATAATCCAGAAAAAGATACTTGGTAAAATAAGAATTTATAAATTAATAGAAAATTTTAAAGTATCAAAAATGTTAAAATTGGCAAAAAAAATTATTAGAGAATAAAGAGAGGTACCATATTATGAGAATTATATTATATGCAAAAGAACAAATAGTAGAATTTTTACTTCCATTAAAAGTGTATGGAAGTTTTACCTTCGATGAAATTGATAATAATGAGACAAAACTTATTAATATCGAAGCAAAAGATGGTTCATGGTTTCTTTATTCTACAACTGATGTAAAAATATTAAATGGTGGTAGTTATTCCCTTAATGTTAAATTAGAACCAGGAAATTTTTATACTTTAACTAGAGATAATAATAAATATTTAATTTATGTGGAAAATATATATGATGATAGTCTCCAAAAATTCAAACTATCATATAATACAAATTTACTAATAGGTAGCGATAGTAAGTGTAATGTTAATTATAATTGTAAATATATCGAAGGAGTTTTTTTTGGTATCAAATATGAAAATAATTCGCTGTATCTTGAAAAAAATGGTAATCAAGCTATTTATCTAAATAAAAAAATTTTATTTGCTAATGTTAATAAATATTCTTTAACAAGCGGAGATGTAATAGAGATTTTAGGCCTTAGAATATTTATATTTAAAGATATTTTACTTATAAATAATCCTAATAATAGTGTTTTTATCAATAAAATAACAGCAGGTCTTGGAGAATTAGATATAAATATATCTAATAATTATAATGATTTTGAAATAAATGATGTCAATTTATATAATGATAATGATTATTTTTCTAAATCACCGAGAGTGAAAAGAACGATTCAAAATAAAGAAGTTAAAATAGATGGACCTCCATCGATTAATGATAATGATGATATACCACTTATTTACACATTAGGGCCAATGATAACAATGGGAATGACCTCGGCGACTAGTTTAGCAAATGTTCTTGTTCGAATTAATAGTGGTGAAACAACTTTTAAACAGTCATGGAGTAGTCTTATAATGTCTTTTTCAATGCTTTGTACAATGCTTCTATGGCCTATATTGACGAAAAGGTATAATAAAAAGCAGAAAGAAAAGAAAAAGAAAGAGAATATTATTAAATACCGAGCTTATCTAGACGAAAAAAGAAAAGACATTAGTGAAGAAGCTAAATATCAGAGAGAAATACTAATAGAAAACTTAATATCTAATGAAGACTGTTATACTATTATAAGTAACAAAAGACCTAGTCTGTGGGGAAGAAGAGTAGAGCAAGATGATTTTCTAACAGTTAGAATAGGAATTGGTAATTATCCTTTAGATGTTAGTATCAAATGTCCAGAAGAAAATTTTTCAATTGATGATAGCGAATTAAAAAAAGAAGCTATGTCGGTTTCTAAGGATTATGAAGTCTTACAAAATGTACCTATAAGTTATTCATTCATTGATAAGATAATTTCTGCAATAATGGGAAATAAATATAAGGTAGGAAAATTTACTGAAAATATTATTTTACAACTTGTTACATTTCATAGTTACGAAGATTTAAAAATTGTTGTTTTTACTAATAGTGAAAATGAGGGAAGATGGAATTTTATTAAATATTTGCCTCATAATTTTGATGACAATAAACAATTTAGATTTTTTGCCTCGAATGTTGATGAAGCAAAAGAAATATCAAATTATTTGGAACAAGAAATTAATTATCGCCGTTATGATGAAGAAATGAAAGAAGTTGTACGTGATTATACACAGTGTAGACCATACTATCTTATTATAACTGATAACTATAATAAAATTAAAAAAATAGGAATTATGAAAATATTGACCGAGATG